>JAJZEO010000132.1 GCA_021847505.1 bacterium | reverse complement strand
ACAGACGACTTTGTATTCTTCATTAAAGAAAAGGGCGAGTTCTCCGACGGTCATGCCGTGGCAATAGGGGACATTGATGTAACCCAAGTAGGAGCGAAAGTTTTCTTCAAGCATCGGGCCATCGACGATAATTCCCCCCATCGGATTGGGTCGATCTAAGACAATCACTTTGACGTGTGCTTTTGTAGCTTCTTCCATCGCATAAAAGAGAGTGGTCGTGTAAGTGTAGGCGCGCGATCCGACATCTTGAATGTCGTAGACGAGCACATCGATCTTGGCAAGCATCTCTTTGGTTGGCCTTTTTGTTTCTCCAAAAAGGTTGTAGATGGGGATCTCTTTGAAAGTGGCCCCTTTTTCTAAGGGCCGGCTGGCGTAGGTTTTCCCTTCGAGACCATGTTCAGGAGCAAAGAGGGCAGTTACTTGGTATTTATCTGGGTTTTTAAGAAACAGGTCGATGGTAGAAGTGAGATGAACATTGACCCCTGTTTGATTGGTGATGATCCCAATTCGCTTGCCTTTCAAGGCGTTGTCAAGGGAATCATTAAAAAAAACATCGACCCCTAACTCTACTTTTGGGACAGCAGAGATCAGGCCGAAGCTGACTAGAAAAAAAGAAAGAAACCTCTTGATCACCATCCGCGCTCCGTTTAGAATCGTATTCCATTATGCAAAAATTAGACGATTTAAACGAAGAGCAAAAATTGGCCGTCGAAACTCTCGAGGGGCCCCTTTTGGTCATTGCAGGAGCTGGAAGCGGCAAGACTCGCGTGGTGACGATGCGAATTGCTAGGCTGATCGAGTTGGGAGTTCCTTCGTCCGAGATTGTTGCACTGACATTTACAAATAAGGCAGCAGAAGAGATGCGCTCACGTGTGCGCGCTTTGGTGGGAAGAGATTTGCTTGCTTGTACGTTTCACTCACTTGGAGCGCGAATTTTGAGAGAGGTGGCCACTGAAGTAGGCCTCGATCGTTCGTTTACAATCTATGATGAAAAAGATAGCGAGAATCTTCTCGCCTCTTGCTTCGAAACATTGGGAATTAAAGACGAGAAGGGGCTGTTCAAATCATTGCGCCACGAGATTTCTGCGGCAAAGAACGCTATTTGCGGACCGGAGACATTCAAGCACGAAGCAGGCAATAAGAGCCAAGCCAATTTTCGGGAGATTTATACCCTCTACCAAGACCGTTTGCGTGCCTATAACGCCGTTGATTTTGATGATTTACTCTATTTGACGGTCAAATTTTTTGAGACATCTCCTAAAGCCGCTGAAATTAGAGACCGTTTTTCCTATATCCTCGTCGATGAGTATCAAGATACCAATCATGCCCAGTATCGGATTTGCAAATTCCTTGCCGGGGAGAGCCGCAACATTTGCGTGGTGGGAGATCCTGACCAATCGATTTATTCATGGCGCGGGGCTGAAGTGCAAAACATCCTCAATTTTGAAACTGAGTTTGCAGGGGCCAGGGTAATCACTCTGAATAAGAATTACCGCAGCACCAATACGATTTTAAAGGCGGCAGGGGCTCTTATCGATCACAATGAACGGCCCTACAATAAAAACCTCTACTCAGATTTGGGCGATGGGGAAAAAGTGGGGATCCATCAATTTTCTTCCGATCGAGAAGAAGCCAGTTTTGTTGTGGAAAAGATAGGCAAGTATCTTGCTAGTTATGCCCCGGATGAGATGGCCATTTTTTACCGCACCAACTTTCAATCGCGCCTCTTTGAAGATGCCCTCCTTATGAAAAAACTGCCTTACACGATCATTGGCGGCGTCTCTTTCTATATGAGAAAAGAGATTAAGGATATTCTTTCGTTCCTTAGATTGGCCGTTTCCCCCCGCGATTTCTTAAGCTTTGCCAGGACGATCAATCTTCCGCGACGCGGATTTGGCCCGAAGGCACTGCAAACCCTCAAAGAACTTTCTGATCAAACCGCTATACCGGTTCTACACCTCTTAGCGGGGGAGAGGATGAAACTCAATGCAACACAAAAGAAAAACATTGTTGATTACTTGGGGATCATCGACGACATCAAAAGAATTTCAGAAGGGCATTCGACGTTGAAAGAGGTGATTGCTTACGCCATCGAGAGGACTGGATATTTTGCTTATTTAGATGAAGATCCTGAGACAGCCAAGGAAAGGAAAGAAAACGTCGAAGAGTTGATTGCTAAAAGCGTCCATTGGGCTGAAGGGAAAGGCCCCGAAGCAGCCCGTCTTAGCCACTTTCTCGAAGATTTGACATTGAGAAGTGCGAGTGATGAAGCACCAAATGATCAAAAAAAAGTGAAGTTAATGACCCTTCATAATGGAAAGGGACTCGAGTTTGAGGTTTGCTTTATTGTCGGGATGGAGGAGGAGTTATTTCCCCACGCTAATTCATTTGAAGCAATTGAGGAGGAAAGGAGACTTTGTTACGTCGGCATGACCCGTGCTAAGAGACATCTTCATCTGACCTCATCATCGTACCGATTTCTCTGGGGCGCCCCCCGCACAATGATTCAAAGCCGCTTTCTTGCTGAAATCCCGGAGCAATTTACTCAACGTGTGCAAAGTAGACCAGGGATTCGACCCATACAACAGACACCTTCGATGGAACAAGAGAGTCTGGAAGGGCGCATTGTCGTGCACAAAGAGTTTGGCAAAGGGATCATCGAAAGGGAATATGAAACTTCTCTTGGGAAAACCTTTGATGTCAAGTTCTTCGCCGATGGTGAGAAAAAATCTCTTGTCGAACGCTTTGCCAAACTCACTTTTGTTTAAAGAAGTTCCTTAATATGAACAAGATCCATTTCAAGAATGCTCCTGAAGAGGGCTTTTTGTGGATGCTATGTGATTGAGTTTGCGAAGTAAGGGCCGTGTAGAAATCGATCATCGTTTGAGAAACGATATTAGTGGGCACTCCAGTGGTTGGATCGGGTTGGTACCGTGCAGTGTCCCATGCAGGCCACCAAAAGGCCTGTAATTCAGGTTGATTTTGAAGCAATTCGGTAAAAATCTGAGCGGCAGCTTGTCCACTGGTACTGCCCGTAGAGATGTTATGTGAGCAAGCTCCACCATTAGCACTTGCGTTTTCATACGGAATCCCATCGTCGAATCCTATCCGAAAAGCAGCAGCAGGGAGATTAGAAGCTTCAAGCCACTCTTGGATAGAGTATCCAAGTGTTTTTCCGCATGGTGTTGGATCTAAATAATATTGGGTATCGCTATAGGCCATTAAATTAATGGAATTAACGTCGGGGAATAGATCTTTAAATGTGGATCGCCAATTTGCACTAAGCTCTGTGGTGAGAGAGATTGAAGAGGTCAATGATTTTTGGGTTAGTTGGGCTTTAACTTCTTGGAAAAAGTCAAAAATAGTGGCTTGAGTACTATCATTGGGCTGAATTAATGCGTTTGCATCCTCGATATCAAAGTCAACTCCAGAGAAACCATAGTTTGTAATTGCGGTTACTAATTGCGAGGCTTTATCTGAATAAGTGTCGGTGGGTTCTTGAAGGACCTTAAAGCAGAGGTCATCAGCACTTAATCCCCCGAAGGCCAAAATCACCGGAAGACCATTAGTCTTAGCCCTGTCGATAAAATAGTCTAATAAATCCTGTGTGCTGGAAAAGCCCGCGATCGCAATGCCTTTGGTGTTTTTTAGTGTACACCCTATTGGGTCTTGGACAGGAGGAGGAGGGCAGGTGACGCTGTCGTAATTTTTCGTGGCGTAATTTTCAAGGTTACAAAGTTGTGCAAATGAGAGGAAGATTTGGCTTTGTCCTGCTTTTCGTATTTGTTGAAAGTAGTAATTGAGGTATGTATCCACTGCCGCAACGTCGAGAGTTCCTCCCTTTTCATCCCAAGTGATGTGTTTCCAAATGACATTGATGGTAGATCCGAAATCCACATAGGTGGAAATTTTTATAGAATTATTCATTATTTATGCTCCATAATATATTTTTTTTTTAATAATAACATATACCCCTCTTAATTCAAAAATTGTTTTTTTTCTTCACAGATCCCCAGCATTTTGATCCCGCTGCATCGCCCTTATTTCTAACAAGGGACTGCTTCGCGGCCGCTTTCAGCTGATCAAACTGCCCAAGGCTCTGTTTTGAAAAATTCCAACTTTTGAATCACGAGGGGTATAGATGGGGTTAGAACCCGGAAATGTTATGGATATAGAGGACGTCGTCGATATAACGAATGTGATTCTTGGAGACCTCAACCATTGGAAGTATATAAACCTCAACAGTTTCTGGTTCTAGTGGGCGATTAAAGGTGACGCTGAGATCGGGTTTAAGTTGTTTAAAGAGCCCAGCATAGTAGGTTTTAAAATGGGCCGAAAGATAGGGAATATTGCGCATGTTGCGATTTCTGAGCATCTGTTTAATATAAGGCTCTCCATTTCCCTTACGATAAGAGGGATATTCGAGATATTGAGAATAAGTGAGCCAAACATCGGGGGAACCCGAATAAGTTTCATTGAGCCGAGTTAGCACATGTTCATGAGCAAGCCAATCATTAGGATCGAGCTGGATGACGATTTCATCATCTTTGCATGAATGGATCGCACGGCAGTAAGTATCGAGGGTAACAAACGAGCCTTGACTCTCCATAAAACTGATTAAATGGATCTTATTCTCTTTAGCGGCAAGTTGTTTAATCTTTTGAAGATATTGTAGATCGTTTTCTGAATAAAGGACGATAACGCGATAATGGTCATACTTTTGGCTAAAAATCGAATGCAAATTTTGTTCAAACAATGGGTCATTATCATTGATGTGTAAGACAAACACAAAAGATTTTTCTGTAAGGTACTCATTTTGTGGGATGAAGTTAGTCGAGAAGTGGATTGAGGAATCATGTTTAGAGCGGAAAAGAGAGTAATTGGAGAGAATGAATACAGGAACGAGCAGGATGAGAAAGAGGGCTAACAGTTTTTGAAAGAGGCCTTTGTTTTCCATTCTTCTCAAAGGTGAAATTTTCCTTCTAAATAACTGTATAGGGTTCAAGAGTCAACTCCAAAAAAAGTTCGGATTTGAGCCATGCGGATTGAATCATTGTCAAAGAAGCTCAAATCTCCTTTAGCCGCACGTTTAATCTCTTGGTCGGAGAGAAAAACAATGACTTCCTCGGATCTATGATATTTCGTTTTTATTGAGTGTAGGGCGCGGGAGAAAAGAAACTGTCTTCTACAAAGGCGTACGAACAAAAGGGCTGTGAAAAGGGGGATCAACCAGGGGAGCTCTAAAAAAATGGCGATCGGCATCGAGAGAAAAAAGAGGACAGCTTCTGTGTTTTTTGTAAAAAGGGGGCCTAAAAATTGGCGCAATCTTGAGGGCGAAGTACGGTACGCAACGATTTCCTCAAAAACTGGCTCTTTAAAGGCCACTCGAAGAGCGTGGATTTTCTCATGATCGATGATTTCTTTTTCTGTAGAGAATGTATAGCGCCGGGGTTTTGGGGGCAATTGAACGAGAGGAATGCGAGCGCCATCTTCGAAGGAGACGATCCAAGTCATGCCGCCATTCCAAAAGGGGAGCTTCTCTTTGCTGCGAAAAATCAAGAGCGGAGGTACCGAAAGATCAAAGGCAACATCTTTAATGGCTCTTGGATTAAGAAGCCTTACTTTAGTTTTTTCAATGCGGTCTATAAACTCTTGATCACTCTCATCAGGAGCGGGGATCCACCCCTCGAGGAAAAGTTTTTTACTAATAGCTTCCATAACGAAAAGTGTAGGCGACCCAGTCCCCCTCTTGTTTGCGAGAAACAATCTTCCCATGGGGGCTCTTTTTTAGGTAGCCATTTTCTTGTTCTGTGAGAATCCCCGAGACAATTCTCGTATGATTTGAGTGAGAAAGAAAAGGATGAGATTCTAGGGCTACTTGTTGCTCTGATGAAATCATGTTGAAAAGAAGCAGATCGAAGGAGGGGGGAGGCTCTTCAGGATTAAGGCAAATTGATCCTTCCAGGCCATTTAGGGCGATATTTTCTTTTGCATGAAGAATGGCTTCGGGATCAATCTCATAGGCATAGACTTTTTTGGCACCCAATAATGCTGCTGCGATCGCTAAGATCCCTGTTCCGGTCCCCATGTCGACACAGGTGGTATACCCAGAGGGATTCAAAAGTTGGGAAAGAAAATCTAAGCAAAGAGCGGTAGTTGGGTGCGAGAGATCCCCAAAACCAGGCCCCGCTTTCAATATAAGGTGCTTGCCATTTTTTAAAGGGATTTTAGAAACTCCATCCTTATGAAAGGGGGCGTGATAAGACCAAATCTTCTTCCAATTGATCACAAAAAACCTCTTGCTCAAAACGCCGAGATAGGGGATGATACACGGCGTGTAGCTTTTCTTACAAGCCATACAAGGATGCGTTGGTAGCTCAATTGGATAGAGCACCTGACTACGGATCAGGAGGTTGTAGGTTCGAGTCCTGCCCAGCGCGTAGTTTTCTTGCCACAGTCTGTGGCAATATAGCCCTATATTAGGGCTCAAAGATATGGCCCCAGGCCTCGGCTTCTTTTAGTAGGTTTATAGGCCTACAAATAGGTTCCCGGCCTCTCTTTAAGACGGAACTTAAAACACCCAATAATTCTTACATGCTGATGTTCAATAAGATAGAGTTGACGGCAGCGGAGAGCTTCCTTGGCGCTATCAAAAAATTATTTTAAAATCACAACAGGCTAGTAAACAGAGGCTTGCGCTAATGTTTCATCTGTCAAGTTCGTTATATAGCATTTCATAACGATTTAAATTTTAATAATATATAAAATTGAAAATATAATTTAATTAAGTTATAATTATCATAATTATAAAAAGGAGTTATTTATGGCAGCAGCAGCATTGCCCGCCGCAGGAGTTCCCGGGGCAGGAGTCCCAGTAAGAATGGATGACCACGGACGTAAGCACTTGGTATACTGGGGAAAGTATCATAATAGTCCCGGTAGCGCTGGGAAGAAAACAGGCGCCGACTATGATACTGCTCAGTTTAATATAGAGGCAGGAAATCAATACAGAGATATCCTTGCCTCTGTCGTGGATACAGTACGAAAGAGAGTAATAGATGACCCTACCTGTGTAGGAAATAGGCAAACTTGGTTTGTCCAATTTGAAAATTCAGTAGGTTGGAGTAATGGAAGTAAAAGCAGAACAGTCTCTTTAAAAGGATCTGATGCGCTGGGATGGCATATCCATCCGATAGATGATCATCTGGTGGTCGCTTCTAAGGATAAAAAAGGCAGAAAGTAAGCAGCCTTAGCTTATCAATAATTCAGTTATAGGACAAAAAGAAAGGGATACGGGTATAACATAGAGAAAACCTGTCACCCCTTTATTATTTTAGTTATCATGGAGATTTACAGGGCGAGCCATTACAGGCATTCTAGGCAAAGGTATTCTATAGACTACTAAAGGTTGGGGTATGGGATATTGAACGTTCAGGCATTCGGCTACTTGTTGCTCTGCTACCCAGCCAAGTTGAGCCGGGAAACGCTCCTGTAATACTCGTGTAAGACGAACAATAGTGGAATCTTGCAAATCAGGGTCTCTCGTAAGAAACCTGTCGGCAGTCGCAGAAATCACATGGTCAAGAAAAAGCTCAGGCCTTAACCCTATTAAACAATTTCTAAGGTGATTTATGGCAATTCTCATATATTGGCGCTCACTTTTGGCCTTTTTTACGGGAGCCATTGTACCGAAATAGAATTAAAAAAGCAAGAGAGCCAAGCAAACAGGTCAAATTATAAGTTATTATTTTAATTCAAAATAATTCAGCTCTAAAAATAGCCAATTTTGCTATCATTGTCTTACTATGATTTTTAAAATGTTTACGGGAGGGCCTCTTCACACGAATTGCTACATTGTAGGCGATGAGAAGACGCGGGTTTGTTGTTTGATCGACTGCGCGCATGGAACGTTTGAGGAGATTAGCCAATTTATTCAAGAGGAGTGTCTCAAGTTGGAGATGGCCATCTTGACGCATACGCATTTAGACCACATCGGGGATTTAAAGCAGGTAAAAGAGGCGTTCGGACCAAAAATTTTGGTGCACGAAAATGATCGGAAGAATTTGTCTTTGCCGGGCAGCGATGGGATTCCGGTATTTATTGCCACTGATGGGGTCGAAGCAGATCGATTGATTCATGAGGGTGATAGGCTGCATGTAGGATTGCTTGAGATCGGGGTCTTTGAGACGCCTGGCCATAGCCCGGGGAGTGTGAGCCTCTGGATTCCAGCGGAGAAGATAATTTTCACGGGGGACCTCATTTTCAGGAGGGGACGGGGAAGGACCGATTTGCCGGGGAGTTGCGAGGAAGATTTATTTCGATCGATTGATAAAATTGTAGGCCTAGGGGATGAGCAAGTCATTTACTCAGGCCATGGAAAGAAAACAACTATTGGAGAAGAAAGGAGCCTTTACGCATGAGTCAAGTAGGAAAGAGGGTGCCCGATGTTCGAGGGGCGGCAGTCATCAATGGAAAGGAGATTAAGCACGATTTTGGCTTGAATGATCTGAAGGGAAACTATGTGCTCTTGTTTTTTTACCCCCTAGATTTTACCTTTGTTTGCCCTACTGAACTGCACGCATTTCAGGATAAATTGTCTGAGTTTGAAAACAAGGGGTGCAAAGTGGTCGGTTGTTCCATCGATTCAGTCCACTCTCATCTTGCGTGGCTTGAAACCCCCATACAAAGAGGGGGGATTCAAGGGGTCACCTATCCCATCATTTCCGATATCAATAAGGAATTCGGCAGGGCCTTCGATGCTTTAAAGGAGGATGCGGGGATTTCTTACCGAGCTACTTTCTTGATCGATAAGGAAGGGGTGATTCGCCATGTTTCGATCAATGATCTCTCCTTAGGAAGGAATGTGGATGAGTGTCTCCGGTTACTCGATGCCTTGCAGTTTGTTGAGGCACATGGGGAAGTCTGTCCAGCGGGATGGCAGAAGGGGAAAAAGTCGATGAAGCCGACTCAGATGGGACTCTCCGAGTACTTTAAAGCCCCTTAAAAATAAAAATTTTTTTAATAATGCATTTGTTACAATTTTTGTTATGACTATATTGCATTTAAACTTAGACCAGACGCAGTTGGGCACAATTTCGACTTCCGGCTATGAGATTCGTAGTTCTGGGTTAGAGGGTGCTTTGCACGCCCTTGCTGGGTGGGCGCGCGTGCCTATTGACTTCAGTTTGCGGGCGTTTGCTCATGTGGTTGAGCCTCTCCCTGGTGTGAGCGAAGAGCGCTTGCTTTGGGGCTTGGCGGTGAGAGTGACGGCGTTGGTCTTTTTTCTCCTTTCGGTTCCTGTTGCAGTCGTTTCATTGGTGGCCTATTTCCCGCTTAAGTGGGCCGACTATTCTTATCGTAGGGAGGGGTGTTTTGTCGATACCTCGGATCGCGTTGCGGTGAAGCCGGCGCCTGCCCTGACGGTGGAGGAGCCTCTTCATATTCGGACTCACAATGTGGGTTTGGTTCCCCCTTACATGAGTGTGATTGGTGAGCTGCGGCCCCCGCGTGAGAGGGCGCATGAGTTATTGGAGAGTGTGGTGAACGATCCTCATCAACCCGATGTCATCTGTTTTCAAGAGGTGTTTGATGAAGAGAGTATGGAGCTATTGGTCCGGGGCCTCAAGGAGGTCTATCCGTTTGTGATTGCCCATGTAGCAGAAGATCGCTTTACGCCACTGCATGCTGGCACCTTGATCGTGAGCAAAATGCGCATTGAGAGATTTAAGCATTATGAATTGGGGCACATGATTGGTCCTGAAAAGCTTTCTCACAGGGGGATTAGTCAAATTACCATCAAGACGGCGGATGATCGGTCATTGGATATTTATTCGATTCATTTGCAGGCCTTGATTGGAGAGGGGCGTGCAGAGGCTCGTTATGAGCAGTTGAAAGATTTGGGTGAGATTCTTGAAAGGGATCGAGATGAGAGTTCTGATTTGCAAGTTGTCGTAGGCGATACCAATTGTCAAGAGTTGACGGTTTGGGGAGAAGATATGGTAACTCCGTCAGGGCAGTCGGAGGAAAAAGTGGCTCAGGTGATTTCTGAGCAATTTGACGATCTTTTCTTGCTCGATCATGACGCCAAAACAGGTAGACGTACAGAGGGAGAGGCTCGGTTTTTACATAGCGATAATAGGAAGATGCGAGAGGAGTTGGAGGAGCCGAGGGGGAGTTGGTACCAGGGCCCATTTTCTGGGGGATTTAAGAGGGACTGGGTGCAATTTAAGGCCTATTTGGATCGTGTGTGGCATGGCCGTCCTGCTCCAAAAGTCGATAAAGCTTTGTGTGAGCAGCAAAGTGAGTGGGGGACTAGGCATTGGAAGCACAAACAATTAGCCAATACCGCCCGTTTTGATCGGGTGCTTGTCCCGAAAGGGAGCTCGTTAACGGGAAGTGTTGAAATCAGACGGGTGGCAACTCGTTTCGAGGCTGAGCCTCTCAGCGCTCCTTCCGACCATCTTCCCGTGGACGCTCTCATCGCCCTCAATCAAAATAGTGGTTCTCGATGAACTCGCGCATCTCTCGTTTGCTTTTGCAGGCAAATAGGGAGTCGAAGATTTCCCAGAGGGTGGGGCTCAGAGGGTCGGTGTGAAAGGGAGCCGTGTTGGGGGGGATATTGAAATTGATGAGTTGTCCCGAAATGATCGTATTCCAGGGTGTGGCTCTTGCATAGTTTTCGTAAATGGAGGGGTCTTTCAGTTGGTTTTTAATCGTGTCATGATCAGGCCAAAGGCCGCGGTAAGTAAGAAATGCAATCAATGAGAGGCCGGGGCACTTGGTAATTCCGTGTGTTTCCTCAGATCTGAGGTAGTTGCCAAACGTGAAGCAATTCTCAAAGGAGCAATGGTAAGTCAGGTTCGGGTGATCGGGTCTGAAGAGGAGGCCGTTTTCCATGTAGGAGGTTTCTTGACTTTGGTAGAATGTCTTTTTGATAAAAAGATGGGGGGAGAGTTTGAGGAGGAGTTCGATCAGATTTTCAGGGGTGACATGTTTGGGATGATGAAGGTCAAAGGGGGATTTGCCAAGCAAAACAATATCGAAGTGATCTGACTTGGAAATTTCCTGGAGATCCGCCCAATTGATTCTTCCTGAAAGTAGAACCACATTAGTCAATTCTGGGGCTTTTTTGCATTTTTCTAGGAGGAGAGTGGCTGCCTTGTGATCAATGCCTAAATCTTGTTCTGTCATCACTACGACGGCATGGGGATACTTCTTGGCAAGCGAGAGGGGGAGCTCTCCGTCGCCCGCATGTAGGGCGAGAACAGAGAAATGGCGTTCATATCGATCACATAGCATAAATAATTGTTCATTGGCAAATAAAGGAAGGATCGATAAGAATAAAAGAAACAGCAGCATAGCACGTAGGATAATCTAAAAGTCCTTTATGATGAAAGAAGTACTTAGATTTTTGTGGCGGTCAATGAGGCCCCAAAAGAGGGTCTTTTTGACTATTGGGGTTATCGACTCGCTCTGTTTTCCTCTTGATGTCTTGTTATGGCCCTACATTTTGAATTTGTTGGTTGAGGCGTTTCTCCGGTTTGATACAAACCGAATGGAGTCTTGGGGTACCATCAAATGGATTCTTCTCGCAGGTGTGATTTTAGTGGTTTGTGTTGAGGTTACGGCTCGCACTATGGGCTTTTTAATGGCTAAGGCGATCCCTCGGCTACAAGAGACGATTCGAATGAACATGTTCGATCATATTCAGCACCATTCCCCGCGCTATTTTAATGAGAGATTTGCAGGAAGTTTAGCCAATAAGATGACTGATATGACGACTCAGGCCGAGCTCTTTTTGGAACAGTTGTTTTGGCCGATTATCCCTGCGATTTCTACCTGCATATTAGGGGCAGGTTTTCTTTGGTTGATCAATCCTATTTTTGCTGTTATTCTTCTTCTTTGGACTGTTGTTCACGTAGCTGTTTGCCTCAAATTTACGAGCTCTATCAGCCATTACGAACATATTCATGGGCAAGCTCGAACCACTCTTTTAGGAAAAATTGTCGATAGTTTTACGAATAATTTCGCCGTGAATCTATTTTACCGTTTCCGCCAAGAAAAAGTGATCGTTGAATCATTTCAAAATGAGGAGCGAAAGACCAATATCGATGCAAAACGGTATGTGGAGAAGATGCGTTGTTTTCTCTCGCTTTTTTACTTTCTTGCGACGATTGTGGGGATCTTTGGCACGGTGATTATTCTCTGGATCAAAAATATTGTCACAACGGGGCAAGTGGTCCAGGTGTTTACCACCGTTTGGAACTTTTCGATGATTTTGTGGAACGTCGGGATGGCCCTTCCAATCCTCTTTCAATCAATTGGGCTGATGAAGCAGGCGTATTTGCCGATGAAGGAAGAAAGTGATCTAGGAGATCAGCCGAATGCACAAAAATTAGTGGTGAAAGAGGGAGAAATCATCTTTGACAGCATTTCATTTCAATATGGAAAGAAGAAGTTGTTTGTCAATAAGTCGGTGAAAATCAAAGGGGGAGAGAAAGTGGGGCTTGTCGGTTTCTCGGGGGCGGGAAAATCGACGTTTATTAACTTAATTCTCCGGTTTTTCCATCCTGAGGAGGGGAAGATCATCATCGATGGACAAAATATTGCTGATGTTACGTTAGAGTCATTGAGGCAACAAATTGCCCTGATTCCACAGGATCCGATTTTATTCCATAGAACGCTTAAGGAAAATATCAATTATGGAAATCCAAAGAGTAGTGACGAGGAGATTATTCAGGCTTCAAAACTGGCTCATTGTGATGAATTCATACAGAAAAAGTCGCTTGGGTATGAGGCAAAAGTTGGGGAGAGGGGGACAAAGCTTTCTGGTGGCGAAAAGCAGCGGATTGCGATTGCAAGGGCGATCCTGGCAAATGCGCCCATTTTGATTTTAGATGAGGCAACATCGGCATTGGATTCGATTACGGAACGATTCATCCAAGAGAGCTTAAAACATCTGATGGAGGGTCGAACCACGATAGTGATTGCCCATCGTCTCTCGACGCTCTCTCACATGGATCGTATCCTCGTCTTCAAGGAGGGGAAGATCGTGGAAGAAGGTGCCCATGCGGATCTTCTTGCCAAGGGGGGGCTCTATGCAAAAATGTGGAACATGCAGGCGGGCGGGTTCTTATCCATCTAAAACTTGCCTTTGCCTTTGCCCGTGCCCTAAAAAAATGAGAGTAGCATACCTTCGGCGCTGACGCGTTAGCGGCCGCGCCCCCCTCCGATTTTTTTCTTCGAAGCGATAGCGTAGAGGGAAAAAGTCGGAACCTATTTTTAGGGCACGGGCAAAGGCAGGGGCAGGGGTTATGTGAGGGATAACTCTATTTCCAGGAGGCGGTTGTACTTGCAGATTCTTTCAGAGCGGGAGAGGGAGCCGGTTTTGATTTGACCTGCGTTGGTGCCAACAGCTAGGTCGGCAATGGTGGTGTCTTCTGTTTCGCCAGAGCGGTGCGAAATGATGGTTTTGTAACCTGCTTGTTTGGCAAGTGCGATCGTTTCGAGGGTTTCCGTCAGTGTGCCAATTTGATTGGGCTTGATCAAGATCGCATTGCCGACTTTTTCAGCAATCGCCCGCTTGAGAAAGAGGGGATTCGTCACAAAAATATCGTCGCCGACAATTTGAACTTTGCTCCCTAGAGTGGTCGTGAGATCTTTCCAATCAGACCAGGCATTTTCGTCGAGGCCGTCTTCAATTGAGATAATTGGATACCTTTGGCAAAGATCAGTTAGATAATCGATTTGCTCTTTAGGGGTGCGCCTTTCAGCAGAGTAGCAGTTGTCATGGCAAAACGTGGAGGCAGCACAATCAAGAGCAATAGAGACATCTTTTCCGGGAGTGTAGCCTGCAAGTCCAATTGCTTGAACGATCAGTTGTAAAGCCGATTCATTCGAGGGGAGGTTGGGAGCAAAACCCCCTTCATCACCCACAGCTGTCGACAGGCCTTGTTTATTGAGGTCTTTTTGCAGTGTATGAAAGATTTCAGATCCCATGCGGAGCCTTTCTTTCATGGTGGCACCACCGTGCGGAACAATCATAAACTCTTGAAAATCGATCGAATTGTTAGCATGAGCTCCCCCATTGATGATATTCATCATGGGCATTGGAATTGAGGTAGGGGATCCAGCAGCAATATATTGAAAGAGGGGAAGGTGAGCATCTTTAGCCGCTGCATGGGCACAGGCGAGGGAGACTCCTAAAATGGCATTAGCGCCAAGTCTGGATTTATTGGGGGTGCCATCGAGGGCAATCATTTTTCGATCAATGGCGGCAATATCACCGATCTTCATTCCTTCGAGTTCAGGAGCAATGATCGTGTTCACATGTTCTACGGCTTTGAGGACTCCTTTGCCAAGATACCGTTTGGGGTCATTATCGCGTAGTTCAATGGCTTCATTCTCTCCTGTTGAAGCGCCCGAGGGGACGAGTGCAAAAGCTTTGAGATCATTCGATAATTGTATCGTTACACCGACAGTTGGATAGCCGCGTGAATCTAGATATTCATTCCCAATGATTTTTTTGATCTTCGTCATTGCCTTCCCTTATTGTTACATACGAGTCGTAGCGGAGTTTGGAAACTTTTCCTTCCTCAACAGCTTTTCTGACGCCGCAATGAGGTTCGTGAGTATGTGTGCAATTGACAAATTTACAGTCGGTGGAAAATTGTTGCAAGTCAGAAAAGTAATGAGCGAGTTCTTCTGTGGTGACATCCCAAAGGGAGAAGCTTTTGATACCGGGTGTGTCAATGCAGAATGAGTCATCATCGATTTTAACTAATGTTGATTGGGTTGTAGTGTGAACGCCTTTCTGGGTTTTTTCAACGATTTCGCCTGTTTTATAATCGGTTCCGGCAATGAGGTTGATGAGTGTGGTCTTCCCGACGCCTGATTGACCTGAGAAGACAGAAGCTTTCCCTTTCATGGCTTGTCTTAATTCATTGATCCCTTTTTTATTAAGACAGCACACTTCAATGACAGGTATGTTGAGGTTTTTATAGATCGAAAGGATCTCATCAAGGTTGGCCTTATCTTGAGCAAGGTCGATCTTGTTGACGATGACTAGGGGAGACATGTGACCTCTAATGGCGCTGATGATGTACCTGTCGATGAGAGAGGGTTTCAGCGACGGTTCAGCGACAGAGGTGACAATGATCACTTGGTCGATGTTGGCTGCAATCACTTGAGCTAGGCGGCGTCTTAGATTGTCTCTTCGTGCAAGCTGGGAGTAGCGCTCCTCTACAGCCGCCACCTGCCCCCTTTCGTCGACAATGACAAAATCTCCGATGGCTATGACCCGCTTTTGATCGCTCTTTTCTTTTTTTAAGATCCCTCTGAGCGAACAAGGAACTTCTTCTCCATCGAGATCGACGATCACTTCTGTCGAAGAAACGGAAAGGACACGTCCCCGTTTCCCTTCTACAGGAGAGGGTTTGGATTTGGAGCGGTCTTTTTCTTGAAGACGTTTCTTTTCTTTCTTCGATTGTTTGTTGTCTTTGGAAGCCAAGACATGTTCAAACTCTGAGTAATCTTTCATTTCTCATTCCCCAAAAGGCTAACATAGCAACAAATGGCTGCGGCGGCCGCCACATTGAGAGATTCTACATGATTGTAGAGCGGGATAGCAACCTTCTTTGAGCGAAGTTGGATTTCAGGGGAAACACCACTCCCTTCATTGCCAAAAAAAATGGCGTAAGGGGTTTCAAATTTGATGGTTGAAATATTTTCTCCTTCCATGTCAGTAGCAAGCCATTGGTGATGGGTTCCAATGAGATCGAGGGGGCCGTGGCTTAAAGGGAGGGTAAGAGAGGCTCCTTTCGAGGCGCTTATAGTTTTGGGATGGAATGGATCGGCAGTCCCTTCTAGCAAATGGGCTCCATCCAAGCCAAGTCCCTCTGCTGTGCGCAAGATGGTTCCAACATTTCCCGGATCTTGAATTCGATCTAAGACGATAATGCGAGGAGCCTTAGTGAGATCGTGCATCTGAGGTAGAGCCACTTCGGCAATCCCATCGACGGGCTCCGGTTGTCCAGTGATTTTTTTAAGGATTTCGGGGGTGCAATTGACAAGAGTTTTTTTGATTTTAACCCGGGAAGAGAGTTGATTAATGATTTTAGTCCCAAAGAGTAGGGTTGAATTGCATTCGTAGCGGTACTTTGCTGACGTAGCAAGTTTGACAAAATGCTTGACGAGTGGGTTGTGAACGCTTTTGATAAAGTCCATGGATCATCCTAAACAAGAAAGAGAAGAATCGCATACTTGTAAGTTAAAGGCAAGAGCTGGTCCAGGGCTCTCTTTGGCTTTTAGAGTACTCCTTATCAGCTTTCTATTTATTATTTTACCCATGATTATCTACTCATTCCTCGTCTACATCTTGGAATATCAAAGGCAACTTAATGCCGTTTACCACGAGATGAGATTGTTTCAGGATGACCAAGTGACGATGGTGGATGATCTAGAATCTGACACCGCGAATTTTATCGTCACCTTTGTCGCGCTGATGGATAGGGCAAAGCATGAATCAAAAAAAATCTCCGACTTAGGGCTTGAGCCGATTTTGCTCAAGTATGCAGAGCGTGGAGAAATTACAGCCATCTTTCTCTTAGAGTATCAAGAGGATGGAAAGATGATCTGTTCTAAGTCGACTCTGCCGCTCTACAAAAATGTCGATTTTGCCCCCTATTTTCCCAAAGGAATTTTTGATCGTGAGAGAGAGCAAATCTTTCTTTCTAAAGATCCTGTGTTTGGAAGTGCCCTCTTTATTGCTTATCGTATCCCTGATGATCTCGATGATAAGAAAGCGATGATGGTGATCTGCTATTCGCTCGAAAATCTAACCGATTGGTTGAACGAGAAAAGGACGATTTTGGAGATGAATATCTCCATTACCAATGCTGATTTAGAGGTGCTCTCTTCGACAGATCCTATTCTCGTTCGACACCGATTTCAAAAGCAGGCGAAAGGGGGAACAAAAGGGCCACTGACTCTAACGCCAACCTCTACATACAAAGATGCTTACAGATTTTCTCTTCTAGGGGAAACAAGATTTTGTGTGATTTCTAAGTTGCCCCATACCGATGCCTATCTTTTGACGAGCGTTCCTTCTAAAGTGCTCTTGTCTAAAATGCTCGATCAAATTTATCACCTGGGTATTTTACTTGCGTGCGTCCTCATCATTGGAGGAATCATGGCAATGGCTCTTACAAAGCGATTGGGGCGACCACTAAGACAACTGGGGCACGTAATGGATATTGTTGGAGAAGGAAAGCTCAGTGCTCGGTATAAGCATGATAGGATCGGTTTTGAAATTAATTACATCGGGGACCGCTTTAATGAAATGGTGGTTTCCTTGACCGAATACCTCGAAGAAGTAAAGCGTGAAAGAGCATCTAAAGAGGCCTATGCCAAGGAATTACAAATTGGTCATGAAATCCAAAAATCGATCTTGCCCCATGAAGAGGCTGAATTTCCGGGACTTGAGATTGTCGTCTATTTTAAGGCGGCTAAAGAAGTGGCAGGGGACTTTTTTGATTGGCTGATCAAGGAGTCAGAGCTTTTAGTCACGATTGCCGATGGAGTGGGCAAGGGGATATCTGGCGCACTCTATGCGTTCGATTTACGTTCAATTCTGCGCAGTTTTGCGACGACAGAATCAGAGCTTAAAGAGGTGGTCATAAAAACGAATCAGCTCTTTCGTTACGATACCAAAGATACCGGAAACTTTGTGACTGCTTTTCTTGCCCTCTACGACGGCGAGACAAGAACGTTGCAATACGTCAATTGTGGACACAATTATCCCATCCTTAAACGGGCCACTGGGGAGATTATTCACCTGGAAACCAAAGGGATTGCATTTGGGGTTGATGAAATTACCGAGGTCGACGTAAAGACCATTGACCTTAGTCCAGGTGATCTCATCATTATGTATACTGACGGGATCACTGATGCGCAAAATAGGGCCCAAGAACTCTACACCGAGAAGCGGCTCCATGATCTTTTGGTCGCCACTTCAGAACAACTTCCTGATCCTCTTATCAAAGAGATCATCGCTGGCATTGAAGCCTTTATGGGTGGCGCCGATCAATATGACGACATGACACTCATCATCATGAAAGTCAAGTAGATAAACCAAAACCCCGACTTCTTGTAAACTGATCACTAGTAAAAGTAGGGTATAGTCATGCCTAGGAAAGGGAATTCCATAGCGGATGCTGTTGGTGAAGTAGCAAATTGTTTAAAGCCATTGACCCTTCCTGAGAGGCGAGGTCTTCAAAAGTTAATGAATGAGCATTTAGATGTGGCAATGATGAGCACGACAGAAGCACTTCTCCTTTTGGCTCTCCACAAGGGGGTGTTCTTGGGAGCTTTAAACAGAAAAAAAACCGCACCGGTCCAATCAAATGCAGTCTTGAAAGAGATGATTAGGAAGGGTGTTCGAAAGCATACCGCTAGTTTAAGGCAAGAAGATTGGGCTCATTTAACTAAGGTGCTTAAGAAATACCGAACAGGAGTCACCTCGTATTTTGAGAAGGTTCTCGAACAAATGGGTAAGGATCAATAATATAAAAAAAGGAGATTTTTATGGTAAGTAGTTGTAGCCCACAGCAACAACAACAATTGGCTGGTGCGTTAGCCAAAGCAATAAGCACACTCGATCAAGCGGATGCGGCAGCATTGATCTTGTTCATCGATTGGGCAATGGCTTGTCCAGGTGATGACTCTCCAAATCCTACTTATACGAATGCAAATTGTAATATTTGCAGCACTAATTCACAAAACAACTTTGAGTGCGGAGTTCGCCAATTACTGGAGACAGTTGTAGGCGTTGCTAAACCTTGGTCAAATGACATTATCGAAGGAATGATTAAAAATAACATCGGGTCTTTATCTGCGGCTACGCTAGCTACCTTGCATAAAACATTATGCAGCTTACCACAGTGTATCCCTCCAGCTAATACGAACATGGGGGCCCTCATTGCTAGCTTTATCGGTACTTGTCCAATTTTGAAGTCGGATTCATAAGCGGCTCAAGATGGCATCGGGGGTGTCGAGGTGGTGGTTGACCGCGATGCGCTCGGCGTCGATGAGGAGCTTGCCCATGCGGATGCCGGGCTCGATGCCCCGCTCCATGAGGTGAGCCGATGTGACGATCGTCTTACCTTCTTTTCTACGCACAATGGCCCTTTGTAAAAGGGCCATTTTTTCTTCGTGGAATGTTCGAAAGTGGGAATCCTCCATGTGCAGGGCGGCAATGGACAAACAAATCCCGGCGTTCGGTCCGGCGTAGATCCCGACTAGGTCGTAATCATCGAGGCCTGGGGGAAAATTCTCCCATTGATCAAGTTGTTCAACAAAGCGCTTATCTTCTTTCGAAAGCTTGAGCTTTTCGCATAGTTCGATTTTTTCGCTTAACGGGAGGGGGCCGAACAACTCGAGGAGTTTGGCGATGAGCGGAGCATCGGAGGGGAAGTGGGGGAGGTGTTTGAGTCGGTGGGTTACTTCGTCTTCGGTTAGGGTTTGGATTTGGGGAAAAATTTGGCCTAGGAGTTGGTATTTGTGGAGGGTGACGAGGGCGAGGGGGAAGTTGGAAAAGAGGGCCATTTTCTTAAATTCTTGGACGATCCGTTCGATCGCTACGGCGGGAAAGAGATCTTGTGCGTGAGCAATGATGGCGGCGATCGTATCGGGATCAATGGTGAAGTGAAAGCGGGCGGCATAACGGACGGCGCGGATCATGCGCAGGCGGTCTTCGAGAAACCGTTCGTGGGGATCGCCGATGGCGCGTATGACTTTTTTGTGTAGATCTTCTTTACCACCGACATAATCGAAAACTTGTTCACTAAGCGGGTCAAAAAACATCCCGTTGATGGTAAAATCGCGTCGTTGGGCATCTTCTTCTGCAGTGGCAGATTCAATGTGGTCGGGTCTGCGGCCATCTTTATAGCCAGCTTCTTTGCGAAATGAGGCAACTTCAAAATGATGCCCTTCATGCACGACGATCACGATTCCGTAGTTGACACCAACGGGAATCGTCCGGGGAAAAATTTTCATGATCTCTTCAGTAGGTGCGTTGGTTGCAATGTCAATATCATCAGAGGGATGATTGAGGAGACGGTCGCGCACATAGCCTCCAGCAAAGTAAGCCTTGTACCCGTGATGCACGATTTTCTGTACAACTTGTTTTGCTATGATATAAGGAGTCATATGAAAAAGACTTCGCTCTACACGATTTTTCTTCTCTTCATACTACTGTTTGCTGGGGGTTGCAAGCAAGATGAAAGGGAGATGCCGGGAAAAAACTTTCAATACCTCAATTTGGAGGGGGAAGATTTTTCCCATCAGACGTTAATCAATGCCAATTTCTCTCAAGCGTCGCTAAAAGGGGCTTGCTTTGTCGATGCTGACCTTCGAGGGGCTAGTTTTGAGGGGGCCGATCTACAGCAATCGGACTTACAGGGGGCTGACTTAAGAGGGGCCAACTTTACTAATTGTAATTTGAAAGGGGCCGATCTCAGGGGGGCCAATGCCCAAGAGGCCAATTTTGATGGGGCTTCACTGATCGAGGTGAAGGCACGGGGGGCCGATTTTTCAAAAACAAAAGGCCTATCTGGGGAGCTCCAAGTCGATTTAAGCAACGATGGGGCGATCATCGACTAAACATTCAATCAGAGACGGTCTCTAAGTCATAAGCTAGTTCCTAACAAGATTGTGATTTAACAAGTTCCGTGGTATCATATCGAGGTAAATATACTAATTATGGGATTTTTATGAATATTACGGATGTTATTCAAAAATTAGATACCGGGAATTACTGGCTTACCACCTCTGGAGAGTTGGTTGAAAAGGACAATTGGCTAATCCGTATTATAAAAAGTTTACTTTGCATGTATGGGCACATTAAAGCTAAAAATGTAATTCAGAGTTTGAGAGATTTAAAGCCTAAGTGGCTTATGCGGGATGATACTGACCTCATCCAAAGAGTTTATAAGGGTTTTTTTGGTACGTTCAACAGTGCTACTAAGTGGAAGCATGAGACTTCAATTGATTTATTGAAAGAGGACATTGCCGCTGAAATGCGGATAAAAGAGAGGCTTCTTGACGCTGCTGTTGATAGTCGTGATGAAGGTCAATGCTACAAATTATTAAGAAAATTCATTCCTTCTAGCGCCTGCCAAGAGCGCCTTTTTAGACGAGGGCTAAACGAAGGATGGAGACATACTTATTTCAAAGCGCTAGTTGGGGAGGGTGGATTATCGACCTTGGCGAGGCACCAGCTTTTTCATGATTCAGTTGAGGCGGGAAATAGGGATGCCACTAGGGCACTACTATCGAGTAGTGAGATAGATGATGCCGAGCGTGTTGATCTGTTAGGATTTTTTTCACGTATGCGGGGGCTGGAGTTGAGCGACGCCGAATTCTTATCGGTTGTTAAATGGATTGTTCCCCCAAAGATGAGAATCTCATATACTGAATTTTTGATTAGAGTGGGAAGTGGAATACTTACAGTACCGAGAGAAACAGGGCATTATTTATTGGGGCGCTTAACTGGGATGCCCTTTGGGGTAAGACCTTTATTAAGACAGCTCTTGGATGCCGAAGGAGAAGACGAAGCTAGGGAACTTGCTGGTCGTCTGCCAATTAGACTTAGAAGACATGGTTTGCAGCTAGGGGACGATTTTGGAGGAGGTCCAGGCCATGGTGCTCTTCATGATGATTTTAGTCATGATCATCGCTATACAATTGCTTTAAGTATTCTTAATAATGATCCAGGGCTTGTTTTATTTTACCTATCAGAAAACCACTATCCAACTTCGATTACATTTGCCGGTGAACAGGGTGTCGATGGAGGTGGATTGAGCAGGCAATTTGGTTCAGTGCTGCATCGGTCCTTAGTAAAAAACAAGGTGCTTCAGAGAGAGGGTGGATTACTCAAGGCCTACGATGGGTGTGAAGACTATTACAAACAATGGGGAATTTTGCTTCGCAAGCTTAGTGAGAGAAATGCCAACCTCATCAGGACAAAGCTTTTGATTGGAAGGCATTTTCACGATGAGTTTTTTAGGATCCTTAAGTTAGTAGCTCAGGAAACTGGCGATGAAGTTGAAGCTAGCCGTGATTTAAAAAAAGAGATTGCAAAGACTCTCGCTAGACTCGCTCCTGATAAAGCAATTGTGGGTAGATATTTTACAGACCCGACAGCAAATGAGGAAGATATGGCTGCAATTTGCTTTCCTGACGATGGTGAGGAACTTTTCCAGCGTGCCTATTTCGACTACGTACATCCTTTTTATTTGGCAGCTCAACAAGTTTGCTCTGGATTAGGTCACGACTTGAAAGCTAGGATCGCCAGGGAGGACCATAAACGAATTTCTAAGGAATTTCAAGGTGAGCCTCTAACAAGTGGACAGGCATTAGTAGAGGCGATTGAGATGTCTACTTTTAACTGTGTCGACGATGCAGACAGAAGACTTTTAGAGCGCCAAGTTGGCTGGGTTAAAGAAGCGCTTCGGACCGGTTCAGAGCAAGAACGGAAAGATTTTCTACAATTTGTTACTGGCCAAGAAGGTTTCCAACATGGACTAAAGATTGACATTAGACGTCGTGAACGCAGATTGGATGGTACGGATGATGAGATATTTTTCCCACATACATGCTACAATGCCATTGAAGTTCCTAGATGCAACGATAAACAAGCGTTTCTAAGAGGTCTTCTGGCTGGTATTGGTTCAGATATTAGAATTGGTCGAGCTTAGTTCTTCACTAAGAAAGCGACGAAACCTTCCCAATCTTGCTTCTCGGCCATTTGCTTCAGGGGCTCGTGGTCGACTTTGACCATCGTGGCAAAGCCGGGAAGCTTTTCAAAAAGCTCTTTTGAGTTCGCTTCACGGGTTAGGCCAGGCTTGATGCCATCCATGAATCCTCCCCACTTGAGGGGGCTTGTGTGAATCGCTACCATGTGCTTTTTTAGGTCGGCTCTCGAAAAGATGTAGCCGAGAAAATGGAGGGCTCCGAGACCGTCAAGTTGTTTGCCGAGGGAGCGGAGGTGGTTCTTCTTAAATCCTAATCCTAGGACGCTGCTAGTTCCCATGGTGGTGATCAATTCTTCGATGACGGCCCCTTTCTTTTGGTCGACAGAGAGGACGAATTCGGGGACAGCGGCTGCGGTGGGTAGTTCGACGTTTGCGGTGAGTGTCTCATCGACCTTTTTCGGGACTTCTTCGACGATGGGATTTTCTGGTAAGACTTCCTCGCAGAAAAGGGGGTTGATCAAGGCAAATAGCGCGGTAATACTTAGTGTGAATTGTTTTTTCATGGTTCTCCTTAAAGAAGGGATCTAACAAATTCATCCCATTTTCGGTTCTCAGAAAGCTTCCTGAGTGTTTCATAATCTCCTCCCACCAATTTAGCAAAATCGGGTAAATCAGGAAAGAGGGTTCCCTTAAAATATTCCTTGTCCATGTTATCTTGGACTCCTTCGATGAAGGGGGGCCACTTGAAAAAGCTGCGGGACATGATGCGAATACAGTCTTTTAACCGGGGTTGGGTAAAAATATAGCCTAAAAATTGTAGAGGGGGGAGATGTTGAATGCTATCTCCTAGTCGTGTCAGTCGAAATGACTCAAAGAGGAGAGAGGGGACGCTACTTTCGGCGATCGTCAAGAAGATGTCTTCGATCGTTTCCTTTTCCCAATCTTCTAACTTATTTGGATCCCACTCTGCACAAAGAGGGCTAAGTAGGGTGAGAAAAGCCACAGAAAGGTAAGCAGGGGACCTCATGACGCCTTTGTGCTCCCCTTAAAGCAATAGAGAAGGAACCTACTCCAATCGGACTTTTCAACGAATGCCTTCATCACATCTGCTTTTAAGTTGAAGAGTGCGCAAAATTCACCAAGCTCTTTATAAAAACCTTCTTTTGCCACTTCTTGCATCATGCGAAATCCAAAACCTTGAATGAAGAGACCTGCTTTAGGGGGGTTACGAAGGGTCTGGCTCATCTGATTAACTAAAGTTGGCTGAGTTAGGATATATCCGATCAGTTGAAAGGGAGAAACGTGCATGAAAGGTTGGATCTGGATAAGGATTTTGTCGGCCTGTTTAGTCAACTCTTCCAGTGGTTGTTCACAAAATAGAGTGACAAATTGGGTGACAAACTCTTCTTCACTTTGAGTTAAGCTATACGATAGATCGGCAGACAAACAGGTCAAGGGAAGTATCATCAATAAAACCCAATGCTTGTTCTTCATAACTCTCCTTTTTAGTAATAATTAGGGCTAATTTGAGGAAAGCTTGAGGTACAAGAAAGAGCGAAGCTAAAGCTATTTGGGCTTCCCGAAGTTAATGAGCGTAGAATAATGGTTTTCATAGGACCTGTATGGTGGGTTACCCCAGGAAGTTGAGCAGGAAGTGGAGAAATTTTAGTAGGCGAAGGGGTTAAACCAGAGGAGTGCCATTGCGTTAGACCTCTGAATGGGGAGCATCCTTGATCTACATCGGGAGAAACATCCCCTAGTTGTCGTTGACCCTCTTTAGGAACAGTTAATTTTAGAGCAGAGATAGAGTCCTCTAGGCTTGGTGTGGCAAAAAGAGGCCTTTCTTCTTGCGTAGGCTTTTGTTTCAAAGAAACAGGGTCAGAGCTGCCACGAGACACATACATTTGGAAAGTTCCATTGCAAACAAGACACAAGTGATGCGTTTTTCCTAATAAGGTCACCGGTTTGCCATTGATGCAGGTACTGCAAAGGGATTTACCTGGATGCACTGCTTTTTGGGTGCGGTCATCCCAATGTTGATATAATTCGCCTGTCTTTGAATTACATGATGCACAAGTTTCCATGTCAACCTCCAATTTCCTAAAGATTATCGTGAAACGAGTTCTTTATTTCAAGAAAAGGAAATATTTCATGCGGGGAAAACTTTTTACAAAACGGAGAAACAGGATATGGAGGATCATGATCAAGATAGACAGGATGGGTCACCGCATGACATCTTGCCTATCTTGCCTTTGATCTTGTTAATCCTGTTCTATTTTAAGATTAAGATCATGATCAAGATTAAGATCAAGATATTTTAGTAAACTGTGTGAGGCTATAAAGGCGCATCGAAATAGCTTTTGCACACCTCGCGAAATGTTGTGGGGGTGACGAACTGTGCGCCTTTTCTCGCAATCAGGTAGTCGGCATTGCCTCGCTCCCATGGTGGCATCCCTTCTTTAATGGTTTTGCAATTGAGAAAAACTTTGGGAAGAAATTTAGGCGCAGTTCCTCTGTGGATCCAGACGCGTCCTTTGCATGCGGTCAAAATTTCCATCGATGTAATCCCGCCAGATCTGGTAAAGGTGGCGTCGCTTCTGTGAAAAAGAGGAGCTACTACACTGTCATCTTGGAATGCGAGGGGAACGATAGTTAAAGATTTGGGATATGCTGGGTAGGACTCGACCAATGAGACGATTCGTTTCATCAGGGCGTGCTTTCTTTCTGGGGTTTCATTGCAAAAAATGAACAAAACATCTTTTCGGTGGTTGTTTTTTTTCTCCAGGATCAAATCAATAAAGAGTTTCGTATAGTCGAGAATAGCCCCTTCGTGAGGATTGCTTCCGAGCATTAAGATGGAGACTTTAGTCTCGGGGGGAATTGTAATTTTAAATGAATGCTCTTCGACTTGGGGAGTGAGGCTTCCTTTTGCTGTAGCTCGTAGCATGAGCAGCACCTCCTCGCTTTTCTTCACTTGAAAATCGAGAGTAAGAGGCTTTCCTTTTTCAAACTGGGAATATTGTTGAAAAGAGTAGCGGAGGGGGAGCTCTTCGTATTTGACTCGCGAGAGGGGAAGTTTGCAGGCTTTTTTCCAAAATTCCTCCTCATTTTCCCCCTCACCTAGTAACGGCTTTGTGGTAACGAGAGTAATAAAGGAGCGGTCTTTTTTTGTTAGCCTTTTGATCGGGTTAAAAAAGTGGGTCGTCTTTTTAGTGGGAAGATCGGTGATGACCTTTTCGTAAGTGATTTCTCTGCCAGTAAAAAATTGGACTAATCTAGCGGCTTTGACAATCGGGGGCATGGCCATGTTTTGTGTATCGATGATCCAATCAATTTTGTGGGTTAAGAGGCAGTGAAGGGCAGAAAAGAATACAGGAAGCCACAACACATTGTCGATAAAGCGCTGCCCCACAGCATAAAATGCAAGAGAGAGCAAATCACCCCGCCTCTGAGCCGAATTCCATTTTCCTGCGAGAAATTTTCCCACAACAGGCCCCAACCAATCGAGCAGAATATCGACAGTGAGCACTTTGGTGTCGGGGAGACTTTTTGCAAGTGTCGTTTTTTTGGCGTGTGCTGCCTGAAGGTGCCCTCCGCCTCCTCTTGAAGTCAGGATCAAACAGAGTCCTTTTGGGGCTCGCTGAGCTTTTGGCCAGGAGCAAGCGAAATCTTTCATCATTTCGTGAACCCTTTGGCTTAATCTTTCATGGAGAGCAAGAATTCTGTGTTACTATTTGTCTTCTTTAGTCGAGCAAGAAGTAGATTCATCGCATCGAGAGGGGCTAAATCAGCGATCGCCTGTCTCAAGAGATAAACTTTTTCAAGCTCTGCTTCATGGTAGAGAAGTTCTTCTTTTCTTGTTCCAGACTTGATCAAATCGATGGCAGGAAAGACGCGTCTATCGGCAAGTCTTCGATCAAGAACCAATTCCATGTTACCGGTTCCCTTGAACTCCTCATAGATCACCTCATCCATCTTCGAGCCGGTGTCGATCAAAGCGGAAGCGATAATGGTGAGAGAACCACCGTGTTCAAGGTTACGGGCAGCTCCGAAGAATCTTTTTGGCTTGTGTAGAGCGTTAGCATCGACACCCCCTGTTAAGATTCTTCCTGAGTGGGGCTGAACAGTGTTATAAGCGCGGGCAAGTCTTGTGAGCGAATCGAGGATGATGATCACATCTTCGCCGAGCTCAACCATTCGTTTTGCCTTTTCACAAGCCATTTCAGCCACTTGACAGTGTCGTTCAGGCGGTTCGTCAAAAGTCGAGGAGAGAACCTCACCTTTCACGATACGTTGCATGTCTGTCACTTCTTCTGGTCTTTCATCGATCAGAAGCATGATTAATCTGGCTTTTGGTGCGTTTCTAGCGATGGCATTGGCGATTTTTTGCAAAAGGATCGTTTTTCCTGCTTTCGGGGGCGCTACAATCAAGGCTCGCTGACCAAAGCCAATAGGAGCAGCTAAATCAAGAACCCTAGTTGAATAATCATCTTGAGCGCCTTCCATTAAAATGCGCTTATCAGGATGCAGGGGAGTAAAGTTTTCAAATGAAATTCTTTCTCTGAGTTGTTCTGGAGGTACGCCGTTGACTTTTTCGACTTTGAGGAGGGCAAAATATTTTTCTTTTTCTTTAGGGGAACGGATTTCTCCGTAAACTTCATCTCCCTTTTTCAATCCAAATCTTCGAATTTGTGCGGGGGAAACATAGATGTCTTCGGCAGAAGGGAGGTAGTTGTAGTTGCCGGAGCGCAAAAATCCAAATCCATCGGGAAGAACTTCTAGTGTACCTTCTCCTACGAGGACTTCGTGAGGGCTTGCAGATTTGAGTTTAACGATTTCAAAGACAATTTGGGATTTAGATAATGAACCGAGGTTCATGATATTCATTGCATGGGCATATCTTGTCAATTCCTCCGCGCCCATGCGCTGAAGATCAGCAATCTTTGTAATTGAAAGAGGTCCTGGAGGTCTTTCGATAGGAGTCTCATCATACTGTTGCATATTCATGCTCTTGGCTTGGTGCTCTTGGTGAGCGGCATGGTCGTTAGGCATAGGGCGACGATGGGAATGGTCTTGATAGGAGCCCTGATCGTTAGATCTTGGTCTTCTGCCGGAAGGATGGTTGCCTCTTCGTGGCTTACCTTGAGGTTTCGGTTGTGAGTGTGATTGTGGTTTATCTTCTGTGTGGCTAAAAGACATTTGGTTCTCTTGGTTTGAATTGTTGGGTTTTTTTTCTTCTTCTTTATCCATATGGTCCTAGACTAAACATTGTGGTGCTTGCCGTTTAAGATCTTCTAAGGATCCGTTATTTTCGATAATGAGATCAGCTAAACGGGCTTTCTCCCGTTGCGGCAATTGATGTGACATGCGCCTATCAAAGGATCCTTTGCCGAATTTTTCTTCGAATCTGAATCGGCACTCTTCTTCTGGGGATGTAATAGTGACGTTCTCGTCGAACCAACCTTCGAAGCCCATTTCAAAGAGTAAGGGGATCTCGACGACAAAGGCGGAATATTGTTGATCTTTCACTAAATTATAGGTCTCTTCTATGGTTTTTATTACGTAGGGGTGAACAATGTTTTCGAGTCGTTTCAATGCCTCTTTATCTTGAAATACGAGGATTCCCAATTTTTCTCGATCAATCTTGCCTTGGGAAGTGATTTTTTCACCAAATTCTCCGACTACTTTCTTTTGAACGTCCTTGTTTTGGGAATAGAGCTTGTGAACAACCTCGTCGCTATTGATGACATAAGCGCCCATTTCTTTTAGAATATCACAGACGGCGCTCTTACCAGAAGCTGCGATTCCGGTTATTGCAATTTTCCTAATCTTAACACTCTCCCCAATTTTTTCCAATTGAAATATCGACCTTAAGGGGTACCGAGAGCTTTATCGTCTCTTCCATCAAATGGGCGATATTCTTTGAAAAAGGTTCTAATTCAGCATCAGGACATTCAAAAATTAATTCGTCATGAATTTGCAACACACAGAAGGCGTGAGACTTGTGATTTAAATAATAACGATCAATATCGATCATGGCTTTTTTGATTATGTCGGCCTGTGTGCCTTGGATAGGGGTGTTGACGGCAAATCGTAGCGCCTGGGACCTGAGCATCCCATTGCGGCTGTTGATTTCAGGCAAAAGCCGCTCTCTTCCAAACATGGAAGTGGCTTTGCCCTCCTTCTGGGCCTTTTCCTTACAAGATTCAAGAAAGTCTTTGACGCTGGGGTATTGGGCAAAGTAGCGTTCGATGAACTTAGAAGCATCCGAGACACTGATGCCAAGTTCTTTAGAAAGACCAAAGGAGGATTGGCCATAAATGAGGCCAAAATTGACCGCTTTTGCTTGGTGGCGCATTGTGGAGGTTACTTCCTCTTCTTTGATCCCAAATACTTGAGCTGCTGTCGTAGTATGAATGTCTTTTCCATGTTTAAAGGCAAAGGTTAAATTGGGATCGCCGCTGAGATGAGCTAGGATCCGAAGTTCGATTTGTGAATAGTCGGCGGCAACAAAGCTCCAATTGTCTTTTTGAGGACGAAAGGCGCTTCTGATTCTTTTTCCATCTTCAGAACGAATGGGGATATTTTGAAGATTGGGGTTGGTGCAAGAAAGTCTTCCTGTTGCAGTCACTGATTGATTAAAAGAGGAATGGATCCTCCTGGTAACAGGATTGATTTGTGTCCCCAGGGAGTCGATGTAGGTTGATCTTAGTTTTTCAAGGGTTCTGTACGCGAGTATAAGTTCAATAATCGGGTGCTGGCCAATGAGCTGCTCTAACACTTCGGCACTTGTTGAATAGCCTGTCTTAGTTTTTTTGCCTGCAGGTTTAATCCCTAACTTAACGAAGAGCAATTCCCCCAATTGCTTGGGCGAGTTGAGATTGCACGTATCTTTTGCAATTTGAAAAATTTTCTCCTGTAGATGGTCAATTTTTACCCGAAATTCTTTTGAGAGGAGGTGGAGTTCTTTTTCATCGACGTAGATGCCCGCATGTTCCATCTTAAATAAAATGGGTAAGAGGGGCATTTCTAATTCGGAAAAAAGGGTGGTTAAATTTCTCTTCTTGAGCTCTTTTTCGAAATGGTCTTTCAGTCGAAGCGTGTAGCTGGCATCTTCACAGCAATATTGGGCCACCTCTTCAAGGGGGATCTCTTCTAAGGTTTTTTTCCCGGTTAGTTCATCGAAGGTGACCATCTTATGATCGAAAGTTTCTAACACAAGACGGTCAAGGCTATGGCGGTTAGCCCCCGCATTCAATGTATAAGAAGCGATCATGGTATCAAACCCGATCGTCTTTAATTCAATCCCATTTCTTTTCAAGATGTGCATATCATACTTGATATTGTGCCCGATGTAACTTCGATCTTTACTCTCTGTAAAACGCTTGACATGCTGGAGAATGACCTTGGGATCTATATTTCCATTGAAAGGTACGTAGAATGCATCGCCTACAGTGGCGCAGAACCCAATTCCGACCAGTTTAGCACTCATGGGGTCTGTCGAAGTGGTTTCTGTATCGATACTCACTTCTTTAGCACTGTCGATCTTCTTTAATTCGCGCACAAGTTCTTCTTCGGAATTGACAAGACGAAAGTGTGTATTATCGGATTTTTTCGGAGCAGCGGGTGCCACTTTAAGCTCAGACAAAAGGGTATTAAAATTCATCTCTTCATAGAGAGATTTTAGTTCTTCGATATTGGGCTGTTCAACGCAATAGGCGGCACTCTCTTGGGGGATTTTAACATGAATATCAAGTGTGGCAAGTTGTTTGCTCAATAGAGCATTGTCTCGTTCCTGGGTGATCTTTTCTGCCCGTTTAGGGCTCTTTTGTTTTTCTGGATGGTTGAGGATCTCTTCTAAGGTTCCAAATTCAGAGAGGAGTTCTGCAGCAGTTTTTGCTCCGAATCCCTTAATTCCAGGGATGTTGTCTGAGGCATCGCCGACAATGGCAAGGTAGTCGACTATTTGATCAGGGCGAACTCCAAATTTTTCAATGACTCCCTTTGTGTCGATGATCAAGTTGTCGTTATAGGGCTGCAACATGACGATCCGATCATTGATAAGCTGGCATAAATCTTTATCACTTGAGCATAGAAACACTTTGGCGGTGTTCCTTTCTGCCCATTTTGCGATGGCACCCATCGTATCGTCGGCTTCTACCCCATCGATTTCTAGTTGGGGGATTCCTTGGGCTTTACAAAATCTCTTTGCCAAGTCAATCTGAGGGACTAAATCCTCAGGCATTCCTTCACGATGGCCTTTGTAGTCAGCATAGATTTCGACACGCGAGGCCTTATTGTTTGGACCGTCAAAAACGCAAACAAGATGAGTAGGAGAAAAGTCTTTCTTCAGCTTTAAAAGAGAGCGAATAAAACCAAAGAGGCCGTTTGTTGAAACGCCCTCTTTGTTCGTCATTTGTCTGATGGCGTAGTAGGAACGAAAAAGAAGCCCCGTAGCATCAATCACAAAAATTTCTTTCATTTCAATATTAGTCTGCGTAATCACAGTAATAGAGGAATTTTCCCTCGAAGACTCCATCGTGTTTAAATCCATAGATCCATTCTTTAACTTTCATTGTCCACATATCACAGCTACTCATGACGAGTGTTTGCAAAGGTGAGCGCTTATGTTTGAAGCGAAGCACCTGGTATTTTGTATTCGCATCAATGCCACTAACAGCAGCAAGGTCGGTAAGAGCTTGTTCACGGTAAACATTGGCGACATCGATATATCCCAATTCCGCAGCTTTAGTCGCAAGATAAACTTGTGCTCCATATTGATTGATTAATTTGTCTTTGGTTAAGCCAGCCTTATTTCTAGAGGCGTCGACAAGGGTGACAAATTGATCGTAAAGTTGTTTCGTGATTTCGATTAAGTCTTCATAGGAGGCGTCATCTGGTTTTCCATTCGCATCTTGTGCAGGTTGTGTGAAGGAGGGGTACTTGACTTTGTACTTTCCTTCTGAGATTTCAACCGCCTTCACTCCATATTTTTCCATTAATCCGTAATAGTTAAAGAACGGCACCATTTTGACTCCGACAGAACCGACCAGCGTAGTAGGAGATGCGTAGAATTTATCTCCCGCACAAGCAATGTAGTAGCCGCCGGAAGCGCAAAGGCCTGATGAGTAGACATAGACAGGAACCTTATATTTCTCCTTGTATCGCAATACGGCTTTATACATTTCATCAGAATCTGTCGTAACTCCTCCAGGAGAATTGATGTTCAGAAGAACCCCTTTGATCCTTCCAGACTTGATTAGAGGAGTATGTTGTGAAAGTCGTAGTCCGGTTTCGAATATGTCGCTAGTGGTATCATCAAGGCCGATGATACCATCAACATCGACTTGTAATAGGACAGGAGCGGACTCATCGAGCAAACTGGAGTTCCCCTCACTATCAGGAAGGAGTTCCATGACGAAATTTTCGTTGGGCGCAGTCGTGGGCGTTCCTCCCGAAAATCCCATGATGATAAAAAACAAGACAATAAGGCCGATTTCTATGCCAATCATTGCCAGAAAAGCATTGAAAAATGAACGGATTGCAGAAACAAAAATCGATTCTTTAACGATCTCCATGAGTTTTCCTTATAGTGGTTTAAACCGTGGGGCTTGCCCAATGGTTAGGTTAAAAGCGAATTTTAACCCTTTTCAGGTTTCGTTTTCAAGGTGAAAAACAATTCGAAGAGGACGATCGGCCCTAGCATAAAGAAGGTGACATAAACAATGCTTGGCAAAGTATAGTGCATCGATAAGGCGAAGATGACGCAAAACTGCATCGCTGTCATCAATTTGCCTGCGTAAACTGATTGGTAGTGATAGTCTTTTAATCTTCCTAAGAAAAAAAGAAGCCCACCAAAAAAAGCGATGGCAATGTCTCGCGAAAGCATGGCGATCACTTGCCAATCAAGAATGCGGCCTTCGGAAAATAATATTCCTAGTATGAAGAAGACGAAGAACTTATCCATAACTGGATCGAGGATGGCCCCCACTTTGGTGGTGACTTTGTAGCGTCTAGCTAGATAACCATCAACGACATCGGTGAGAGCGGCTCCTAAAACTACAGCAATGCGAACATCAGGCCGTCCTATGGCGTACAAAAGGGCTAGCGGTCCTCTTAAAAGGGATAAGATATTGGAAAAAGTAAACATTCGCCTTACACTCTTCGCTCTTTTCCTACTTTATAACAAAAAATCAGAATTATAGTCTTTGAGAATTATAGTAGCCATTTTTTGGAGTGTGAGGAAAGCTATCAGCTTGTGTAAGTGCAATAGGATAAGTTTGCAATAAGATTAACTTAAGGCGGGGTTTTCCTTCAGTCGGGGGCTTTCTTTCTTATCAGGGATAGTGAGCTTTTCCTTACTTGCGGAGAGTTCATTAAATTGCTTTCCTAACGATTTGACAGCCAATAGCCAAGCTACAATCACAAAGAGGAAGATTCCTGCAACGTAAGGGGTGGATAAGCTGATCGTTCCAAAGAAAATCAAGAGACATTGATAGACCAGAGAACCGCCAGATTTTCCCAATCGGGAGCCGACGCCGTCGATCGCTGCCTTTCCTTTCAATTTGCATTCTTTGCTTAAAGGGATGAACGCCATTTCTTTAGTTACATCAAAGAAGGTAAACTTGCTCGCTCTTGCAAAACAGTTTTGCATCGATCCAAAAAAAGTGGCAAGAATGATGGGTGTCGTGCCGAGTAGCGCTGAGATCGAGCCGATGAACCCTATCTCTCTGAAGATCGTTAACATAAAGAAACAACCACCTGTGAGAAGCATCACAATGGGGGTTAAGTAGGCGCTTTTTGTCCAACCAAAACGACGAATGACTTGTCCGCAGATGAAGACGGCAAAAATCGTTGAAAGGATCCCGATATATCCCAAGACTTTGTTCATGTAGATGTTATAGTCGGCTGCATAGTGGTATATTTGGTGAACTTGGTCTTTCCATACCACTTCGATCATGTTGAGGCAGAGGTTGTAGGTAATGACGATAACGGCGATGCAAAGGAGATATTTTGATTTAGCAAGGTAGGCGAAATTCTTTCGAAGACCCATTTTGATAACTTCAGGCTCATTCGACTGCGGCCCAGGTTCTGCAAAGGCTTCGCGATGTTGGACATTCGTTGATAATTTTCGATAGAGCCACATTGCTGTGAGTCCTGCAATAAGAATCATGGTAGTGGTAAGCATTAAGCTTTGTTCCCATCGGTCACTTCCAAAAGAAAATCGGCTAAAAAGGTATTCACCGGAGAGAAAAATCCCGACTCTTGCGGCAAAGATGGTTCCCAAATTCGCCCCTACGCCTAGAATAGCATAAAAGCGTTTGGCTTCGTTGACAGAGGTCACTTCATTGGCAAATCCCCAAAATAATACCGTCATGATGATGGTGCCCCACAATTCGCACATGACGTAGAACATCGTAAAGGTCCAGTTGCGGAAAATTGCAATGAGGCCGTGGAGCCCCTCAGGAAGGTGATGTTGAAGTTGGTCGGCCAGAACATGGGGGTGTAGGATCTCGCGCATAGGGTAGAGGATAAACCCAAAGAGGAAGAAAAATCCTAAAAAACCTACCATCATAATATTGAAGACCTGGTCTCTAGAATATTTATTCGACAACCTCGTGAAGATCAAAGTACTCAAGAGGGCCATCGGAAAAATCGCCCATACTTTGATGTAGGGGATGGCGTTGGCTCCTGAACCCGGGGCTGTAATCAACAAGGCATCTTTAGCTGCTTTCAATATCGAATAGTTGAAGACAATTAAAGAGTAAATTAACAACATTGGAATGAATTTGCGGTACTCATTTCGGTGGATAGGCCAAAAAAGTTTTCGCAAGGAACCCCAGTTAGGTGCCTTAGTTGAGGCAGTCATGTGGTACTCTCAAGTTTAATTTTGATGAAAACAAAATAAAATTTACGTTACGGACTACTTCAGATCTTTGGGAACTGTTGTTCAAGGGATCGAAAATTGAGAAATTCAACTGGCCCAATGGTTAGGCTTTGATTGCTCCTTATAAGTGACCTTCCTTATTATACAAACGGAAGGTCGAATTTTCACCATCATTATATGAGATCTGGCATATTTTACAATGGGAATCTAGGTTTTGGCGTACGGAAATCTAGGTTTCAACGTATTGGAGGATCTCAAGACAGGGCAAAGAACCCATTTCAATAAATTCAAGAGTCGCACCTCCGCCAGTAGAGATACGAGTAATTTTTTGATGAACGCCTGATTGGCGGACAGCAGCGGCTGAGTCGCCACCGCCGACGATCGACATGGCATTGGAATCAGCTAATATTTTAGCGATCTCTAGCGTTCCATTGGCGAAAAGGGGAATTTCGAAAACGCCCATAGGACCATTCCAAAAAACCGTTCCAGCATGATCGAGGGGGTCTTTCCACGCTTTAATAGTCTCCGGACCTATGTCCACGCCAATCCATCCTTCTTCTATTCCTTCTTCAAGGGAAACAACGCGTGTTTCAGCATCTTTGGAGACCGCATTAGCGATTAAAAGGTCTTTGGGAAGGAAAAATTCTATCCCTTTCGAACGCATTTTTTTCATCAAATATTTTGCTGTATCAACATGTTCTTCATCTAAGAGAGAATTGCCAATTTCCAGATCAAGAGCCTTCATGAAGGTATAAATCATGGCGCCCCCGATGAAAAGACCATCGATCCGAGAGAAAAGTGCTTCTAAAACGCCGATCTTGGAGGAAATTTTACTGCCTCCAATGATGGCATAAAAAGGAGAGGGAGCTTGTGTGAGAAGGTTTGTTAAAATTAAGACCTCTTTTTCCATCAAAAGTCCCGCGGCAGGAGAATCAAATTCTTTGGCCAAATCGTAGGTAGAAGCATGTTTGCGATGAGCGGTGGCAAAGGCATCATTGACATACAAATCGCCCATTTTTGCCAGCTCTTTTACAAAGGCTTCCCTTCCGTTTTCTTCGGTTTCTTCAAGATGAAATCTTACATTCTCAAGGAGAAGGACATCCCCATTTTGCATGCGGGTCGTCATTTTCTCTACAGCATCGCCTATGCAATCAGGAGCAAAGGCAACATTCTTCTTCAACAGTTGCGAAAGCCTCTGTGCAATGGGCGCCAGGGAGAGATTCTCGGATTTTTGACCGTCGGGACGCCCCCGATGAGCTAGAAGAACTGCTTTTCCTCCCTGGTCGATGATATACTGGATCGTGGGGATAGCGCCGCGGATGCGAGAATCATCAGTAATTTCACCTGCATCATTGCAGGGCACGTCAAAGTCTACGCGCAAAAGTACTCGCTTTCCTCTAAGATCAAGATCGACGATGGTATGAAATTTGCTCATAATTTTTTTTTATAGTTGATCTACGGTTTCTCTACAACAACTAGTGCATTGCCGATTTTTTTATCACATTCTGCAAAAAGCTTCCCTTCGACAAATAAAGCGGAAGAGTCGCCCCCTACAAGATTGAGAGCATTGACAACGCCGAGCTCTTTAAGCCAGCTAGCCCACTCATAGACAGTGAATCCAACAGCGTTGGAATCCATTCCATGCGCCATCGCTAAGACAACAAGTCCGTCTTCAGTCATACCAATAGCAGTTCTAGCGCGGTGGAATGTGAGAAAGTTTTCGCGCGTTTCTTCCACGTTAAAATCTTGTATCTCCCCATTCAAAAGTAAAAGCGGGGCTCCTCCGAGCACATAAGAATAGCCTTGCCAATCTTCTGTGATAGCAATGGTGCGGCCAAATTTTACATTAAAATCCTCATCCCAAGCAATAGCTCCGCGCAATTTCCATGGTCTAGTGATGTCTTTGGTCTCTTCCGAATAAAATACTCCAGAGGGAGAGCCATCAGATTGATAAAAGCCTCCACTAAGTGCAACGAGTGCTTCTGATCGCTGGGCCATTGATTCAAGTTTTTCTAGTCCTTCCCCATCCACAAGCTTTACTGCATATTCTTGAGGATCGAAGGTGACTACATGCACCAAATGATTGTCAAAATTGTAGTGTTCAACAGAATAACTTGCTTCGAGAGAGAGGGCGGCTACAACGAGAGCAGACGCTAGGAGTCTTTTTTTCATCACATTTTCTCCACTGTTTTGATACCTAAGATTTGTAATCCTTTTGCAAGAATGCGCCCTGTCAATTCACAGAGCAAGAGGCGAGAGTTTTGATGCTCACTTCCCATAACGTGGCAGTCTCTAAAGAAGGCATGAAATTTTTCTGCAAGGGCAAACAGATAGTCGGTCAGACGATTGGGAAGTAGCTCTTCATCCATGGCAGAGAGGGCTTCACCAAAACGTCGCAAGTGAAGGGCCAGTGCAATTTCAGAAGGGTGAGTAAGCTCGATTTTAGGGGTACTCAAGAGAGTTTTAAGATCGACGTCTATGTTGCGCTTGATACTTTGGATTCTGACATAGGCATAAAGGATGAAAGAGGCTGTATTTCCTTCGAATTGTAGCATGCGGTCATAGCTAAACGTATAATCCTTTACGCGGTTGCCGGATAAATCAGCATACTTGATCGATCCTGTACCAATGATTGCAGCCCTTTCATCGAGATCTTCAGCCTTAGGATCACGCTCAAGCAAAGCTTCCTTAGCACGGCGTACCGCCTCATCGATGAGATCTGAGAGTTTTTCTGTCTCCCCTTCGCGCGTCTTAAACTTTTTCCCATTTGGGGCAAGAACAACACCAAAGGGAACGTGATCAAACCGCGTCTTTCGGGGATCAATATAGCCCACCTTTAAGGCTGCTTGATAAACCATTTGAAAGTGTAGCGCCTGTCCCGCATCTGTGACGATAATGATCCGCTCGGCTTTTTCGATCTGAACCCGTTGCTTGAATCCTGCCAAATCAGTAGTGGCATAATTGTAACCGCCATCACTCTTTTGGATGATCAAGGGGAGGGGTTCTCCTTCTTTGTTGATGAACCCTGAGAGGAAGACCACCTTTGCCCCATCGTCGATTTGACAAAGTCCTTTCTCTTCGAAATCTCGGATGACTACTGGCAACATGTCATTGTAGTAGGACTCGCCCCGCTCAGTAAGGCAAATATCTAACCGCTCGTAGATCTCTTGAAAAGATCGTCTTGAAATCTCGCATATTTGCGACCAGGCCTTTCTCGCAATGGGATCTCCCGACTGAAGGCGCACCACTTCTTCTTGGCTTTGCTTTTTAAATGAGGGGTCTTCGTCAAATTTTACTTTAGCCGCTTTATACCAACTCATCAAAGTCTCAAGGGCTTGTTCTGAGGCATCGTCGATCACTTCAGGTTGAAAGCGTTTGAGGTAGGTAATCAACATGCCAAATTGAGTTCCCCAATTTCCGATATGATTGAGTCTAAGTACATCGTGGCCGAGAAACTCAAGAAGTCTTGCAAGAGCATCCCCAATAATTGTCGATCTCAGGTGACCGACATGCATCTCTTTAGCCACATTGGGAGAGGAAAATTCGCAGACGATGCGCTTCTTTTGATCGGGGGTCGGAACTCCTAGGCGATCATCCCCTAGTGTAAGAGTAATCTCTTTCTCTAAGAACGATTCCTGGAGGTGAATGTTGATAAATCCTGGGCCTGCAATTTCACAATGTTTGACCATGCCCAAAGAATTGTCTAAATGAGCAATTAATTTCTCTGCTATCGCCCGTGGCGGCAGTCCAAGCTCTTTTGACATTTTTAATGCGCTATTGCACTGATAGTCGCCAAAATGGTCTTTCGTACTTTGCGTGATTTCGATCGAGTCGTCTATATTAAAACATTTTTTTGCGGCATCTTTGAAAAGATCATGGAGAGAATCGTTAATATTACGAAATGTTTGTAGCAAAAGAGAGCTCCCTACTTTAGAAGAAAAAGGATAACACACTGAGGTGAGATTGGCAAGTGAGTTTGCTATTCCACAAATTTCAAGAGGGGATAAACCTGTCTCAATTGATCGATGATTTGATCGACGCATTGAGATAAGTCTTCTGACCCATTGATAATTGCGTCAGGATGAGAGGGGATTTCATAAGGATCGCTCACTCCTGTAAATTCTTGGATTTTTCCTTGGCGCGCTAATTTGTAGAGCCCCTTGACATCACGATCCTCGCATATATCAGACGGCGTATCCACAAAAACCTCAAAATAGAGCCCTTTTGAAGAGATAAGCTCTCGATTAGCGGCCCGATCTTGTTCGTAGGGGGCTATATTAGCAGCGATACAAATGCCCCCACTTTGCACAATGAGACTGGCTACATAGCCAATTCGTTGCACGTTGGTAGACCGATCCTTTTTTGAAAAGCCTAGATCTGATGTAAGGCGGGCACGAATCATATCGCCATCGAGGATCACTACTTCCCTTTTCAGGGGGTCTAGCAGTTCTAATTTTTCTTTAACTGCTGAGGCGATGGTAGACTTTCCTGCAGAAGGTAAACCTGTAAGGTAGAGGCAAACCCCAGTTCTTTTAGCATAATAGCGCTTTAAGATTTTGAGAACTTCTGGAAAGGAAAACCAAGAAGGCAATTCGCCACCATTTTGCAGGGTCTTGCGCAATTCTGTTCCTGATATCCGCTCTGTTGTGTAAGAGGGTTTTAATTCATTTTCTGCAAGGTAGCCGCCAATTTCCGGCACATAGACCATTTCTTCAGATGTCAGCACTTCAAGACCTAACTCTTTTGCATGAAAAGAGACCAGTCGTCCAGCTGCGTAAGGGTCATAAAATCGCTTTCCCTGACTATCGGTGGCGCTAGGTCCCGCGTGATCTCGACCCACAATAAAATGTGTTGCTCCATAGTTTTTGCGGATCAGCGCGTGTAATAGAGCTTCTTTGGGGCCAGCCATACGCATAGCAAGGGGTAGATAGCCGATATGCAGGGGGTTTTTGGTTAAATAAGGCCGCAGGGCCTCATAACATTTTTTTCGTACAGGAGCGGAAACATCGCATTCTTGTGTTGGTCCAATGACAGGGTTAAGGAATAGTGCTGCATCCTTTCCAGCCTTGGAGAGACAATTTTGTATCAATGCCACATGCGCTTGATGCAAGGGGTTACGCGTTTGAAAGGCTACAATTTTTTTCCATCCTTGTGAGGTAAACAGCTGTTTCGTTTCCTCTGGCGGCAGCACTCCCTCCATTTGATCTAGCTTGGATAGAAAAGGAAGGGGGTGAATCTTCCCTCCAACGTAAAATTGACCTCTTCGGCTTAATATCCATCTCACCGTTTTGTGATTTTGATCGAGTGTGCCACAGGTGCTTAGACATTCTTCTTCGAGCTCGGGTGAATAGACCTCCTCTACATCAAGGATGGCAAGGGGATGTCCATAACGATCCTTCAACATCAGTGAGCTCGATTGCTTTGTAGCTTCAACGATTTTCTCTGGAACGGGGAGTACAATGGGGATAGGAAAAAGTGCATTGTTGGCAAGGCGTGAGGTTTTAAGTACTGAGTGATAATCGGCCTCTTTCATAAAACCCGTAAGGGGGGCGAAAGAGCCATTGGCGATCATTCGAAGATCGGCCACCAGTCTTTCTTCGAGTATGTAGGAAGGAAGGAGGCTCTCTGAGGCCTTCAATTCGGAGTTTAAGAACACGGCAAGCATAGCGACTAATACTTTCAACCTAAGCATAAAGGCCTCATTTAAAAAATTAAAGTTGATAGAATATCAACCAAAAAAGATAAAGTCAATCATGCCTATTCTTATAGGAGACTTCTTTGGACTTGCGGTTAAAGGGGCAAGTAAGATAATCTTTTGGCAATAGTTTTCCGTATGAGGTTCATGATGTCGAAAGTGGTCATTCCTTCAAAGATGGTCTCTGATTTGGAGGATTTTCTCAAAAAGAATCGAAAAGCCGATTTGATTACCACCTATCTCTATTATCTAGAGAAAAAATTTAAATTGCACCCTGTTGTCTTTATGAAAGAGAAAAGGATCTACCAGAGCGAGTCGAATCTGGTCGAGGCCTTGGAGAAAGAAGGTAAACTGTGGCGTGAGACCGAAATAAAGATTCAGGTAGGCCAGAAAAATATTAACGAGGCCACTAGAAGAATTTACATTTGTCCTTATTCAGGGAAAGTTTTTGGCGATAATACTCACCCGAATCCTCAAGATGCGATTTATGACTGGGTTTCAAAATGTCCTGAAAATACCGATCGCAAAGATGGGATGAGAGTGAAGAAATTCTATGTTTCTGAAGATCCCGAAGTGATCAAAAATTATATTAAAAAGAATAAAGAGCCGATAAAAAAGATCGTCTATACTTCATTGATCACTGGTAAGCTTTACAATGATAAGAAAGGCGTTATTGATGATTTAAAGAAGAATCAAATACGCGAGATTTCATTGAAAGAGGTGCCCACACAGAATAGGTTTGAGATCCAAGAGGATTTCCTCGGTTTTATCCAAGAACACCTTGAAGAAAACAAGATCTCTCAGTTTGTTGAAACTCTCTCCGGTGAAGAAGTGTTCGAAAAACACGTGCAGCGATGGATGGAAGAAGAGGAATAAGAGAGAGCGGGTCGACGAGTAGAGAGGAAACACTTGAGGTGGCCCGGGAGTTCGCTCAGGGGCTTGTACCTGGCGATGTCATCTGTCTTCATGGGGATCTAGGGGTAGGGAAAACGACCTTCACTAAGGGATTGGTCGAAGTTCTTGCACCTGGTACTCATCAAGACGAAGTCACTTCCCCGACTTTTGTAACTCTCAATCTTTATCAACATGTGGCTCATTTTGACCTCTATCGGTTAGAGAGATTGGTTGATTTTACGCGCTGTGGGTTTGCTGAATATCTCGAAGAGCCGTATATTACAATTATTGAATGGCCGAAGCTTATTGAATCCTTGCTCCCAAGATCGACCTATCATATTGAGATCAAGAGGACAGGGGAAAATAGTAGAGTTTTTGTAGTATGAAAGTAATGGAATTTAAAAAATGTTTTTTTCGGGGTTCTTCGGACGGCAAAATTTCATTGCCCAAAGAGCCCTTTCCTCATGTCGTCTTGGCGGGTCGCTCCAACGTAGGTAAATCGTCTTTTATCAATCACTTTTTTCAAAACCGAGATCTTGCCAGAGTCTCCTCAAAGCCAGGAAAGACGGGACTTTTGAATTTCTTCAACGTCGATGATCAACTCTTTTTTGTCGACATTCCTGGATATGGGTACGCGAAACGGTCCAAGGCAATGAAAGATGAGTGGAAAGAGATGATGGATCGTTACTTTGATGCTCACTTGGAAAAGATCACCTTTCTCCATTTCCTCGATGCAAGGCACTCCCCTTCAGAGAGTGATTGGAATTTCATTGGTTGGATGAAGGAGAACGGAAAAAATGTTTTATTCATCGTTACGAAAGTGGATAAAGTGGGAAAGAAAGAGAGAAAAGCTGTTTTCGAGGATTTGGAGAGAGCTCTCTCTCCTTATGGCGACCTAGTTTTTTATAACATTGAAGATAAGACGGTAAGAGGGCAGGTTAAAGAAAAACTAGCAAAGAACCTATCCCAGCAAAAGGTATTGAACGATGGGCAGTCTTAAGAAGGATACATTCATTTGTCTCGACGTTGAATCGACGGGGCTATCAATTGAAAGTGATGAAATCATTGAACTTGCCGTTGTTAAGTTTACTTACGATGAGATTATTGCTTCATTCGAATCCTTAGTCTACCCAGGAAAAATCATTCCCCAAGAATCGATCGACGTCCATCACATCACCAATGAAATGGTCGCGGATAAGCCAACCATCGATAAGATTCTTCCAGAAGCGTTTGAATTGATTGGCAAGCATGTGGTGGTGGGGCACAATATTGGATTCGATCTGGGCATGTTAGTCCAGGCTGCCAAAAAGAGGGGCATTCCCTGTCCCATCAACCTTGAGCGATCGATTGACACCCTCCGCATGGCCCGCCTCTATGCAGGCTCTCCGACTAACTCTCTCGAAATGCTGCGTGAGCACTTTAACATCCCGGAAGAGGGGGCACACCGAGCGATGAACGACGTGATTGTCAACATCAAGGTGTTCAAATACTTAGCTATGGATTTTAAGACGACGCAAGAAATCATCGAAAGGCTTAAGCAGCCCATCCTTTTAAAGACGTTCCCGCTCGGAAAACACCGCGGCACGCCGTTCCGCGAGGTGCCAATCGATTACCTGAACTGGGCGGCCAACCAAGATTTCGATCAAGATCTTCTCCATTCTATCATGGAAGAGAAAAAGCGGCGCAAAAGAAGGAAATCGTTTTCCGATTCAAGCAATCCTTTTGCCGATCTTTAGTTCTGTAAAACTATCAGTGGAGTTTTGGAACGTTCTTTTGGATATTCTGCGACAAATTGTGGCACGGCATATCCCGGTACTTGTTTGCGTAGTTCCTTGATCAGAGCAATCCCTTCATTTTCCCCAACTTCAAAGTGGGCAGCTCCACGGATTTTATCGAGCTTGTGAAGGTAGTAGGGGAGGATGCCTCGGCTGATCGAGGCAAGCGAGAGGGCTTTTAGCGCGAGGGCGCTGTCGTTTACCCCTTTGAGGAGGACCGATTGTGTGAGAACAGGGATCGAGAGGGCGGTGAGTTTTCTGAGAGCCTGTGTCACCTCTTCGTCATATTCGTCGGCACAGTTGATGTGCACCACAAAGACAATCTGTTTTTTGAGCCGTTTTAAGATCGTGAGCAACTCATCGGTGATCCTTTCGGGAATGCCGATGGGGAAGCGGGAATGAAACCGGATCACTTGAAGGTGGTCGATTTGATCGAGATGCATGAGGAGATTTTCGAGATGATCGTCGGATAGGGAGAGGGGGTCTCCACCAGAGAGGATTACTTCATGTAGAGTGGGGTTTTGGCGGATATAGTCGAGCTCTTGAGTAAAAGACTTGTCTTCACTTTGATAAGAAAAATGTTGGCGGAAGCAATAGCGGCAGTGCATGGCGCAGGCGCCAGTGGCAATCAAGAGGAGCCGTCCGTCATATTTGTGGAGAAGAGAGGGGGTGACGCGGACGCCCCCTTGCTCGCAGAGGGGGTCTTCGATAAAATCAGGAGACTCCCATTTTTCCTCCTTCAACGGGACAAATTGTCTTGCCATGGGATGAGTGAGGCAATTTTTGGGGATTTTTTCGGCAAGTCTTCGGGGAACGAGGCAAGGAAAGTGGGGAGAAAAGTCGACCAATTCGAGGTTGTCTTGAGTAAGTTCTAAATAGGTAGTGAGATCGGAGAGTTTGGTAAAGCTTTCCTTTTGAAGCATGCGCCACGTTTTCATGCGAGCAAGTTTAACAGAAGTGTGGGGAAGAGACTAGCAGATTTTTTCTCTGTGATCTCTAGCGAACGCAGAGAGCGGGTGGTAAAAAAATTAAGATCAAGGAAATGATCTCGGGCAGGGGCAAGTATTGCGGGAGCGCAAGGGCAAGGGCAGGGGCAAGGGCAAGGGCAAGGGCAAGTTTTTAGAGGGTTTGGGAGGTGAGGAGATCTTTTTTGGCGTGTCGTTCGATTTTAGCGCCGAGGAGGGAGAGCTTTTCGGTCAGGTCCTCATAGCCTCGGTCGAGGAATTGAAGATTATCAATGTTGGATTCGCCTTCTGCGATAAGGGCGGCCATGACGTAGGCAAAGCCGGCTCTGAGGTCGGGGATTGAAATATTTTGCCCAGTGAGAGGCGTCGATCCTTTGATTACGATGGAATGGGGAAAGTCACGCTTGGCAAAGCGGCAAATGTGTCCGCCGAGACACTCATTAAAAGAATGAATATCGGCTCCCATCTCACAGAGGGTCGTCGTATAACCAAATCGGTTTTCGTAGACTGTTTCATGAATCACAGAGGTGCCCGTGACTTGGGTAAGAAGGACAACAAAGGGTTGTTGCCAGTCAGTCATAAATCCAGGATGCACAGCTGTTTCAAGATGGAGGTTGCCCACAAGGGGTTTTCGGTAGCGAAATTCAATACCGTCATTATAGACCCGAAAGTCTCCGCCGATTTCTCGCAATTTGTTGAGGAAGGTGACGAGGTGGTCTTGTCTTGCATCACGAACAAAAACAGAGCCTTTTGTCGCGATCGCAGCCATGCCGAGTGAAGCTCCGACAATGCGGTCGGGAATGACAGTATGTTCGACATCGTGAAATTCTTTTGTCTCTTTGACATAGATCGTTCGATTGACGTCAACTTGGATCGAAACCCCCATCTTTTGTAAAAAGAGGATGAGATCGAGCACTTCGCTTTCCATCGCGGCATTCTTAATCACCGTTGTCCCTTTAGCGCGACAAGCAGCAAGAATGGTATTTTCAGTAGCTCCTACTGATGGATAAGGAAGATCGATGATGGTTCCAGTGAGACCTTGATGAGATTGTGCAAAGTAGGCGCCATCTTTCTTCATCTCGCGATATTCAATCGTAGCTCCGAGAGAGGTGAGTGCTTGTAAGTGAAAGTCAACGGGACGTTTCCCAATTTTGCATCCGCCAACGGTGGGCACGACAATATCAGCATCGGTACGACCTAAAAGGGCTCCGATCATCAAAATAGGAATGCGGTTAGCTCCGGAAAATCGTTGGGGGATATACGTAGTTTTCAATTCCGGAGAGCGGACTTGCATCGTGTGCTCTTTTTGATCCCACTGAACTTCCATGCCGATCTCTTGACAAAGAGCGACGGTCATCTCTACTTCGCTAATGTTCGGAACGTTTCGAAAAAAACAAGTGCGGTCTGAAATGAGCGATGCGACAAGCATCTTCGTGATCGCATTTTTTGCGCCACCTGCCGTCACTTCTCCCATTAATGGATTTCCACCGATGATTTTTAACATGCCCATAGCTCCAACATATCTTAAAATTGAATTGTTGTTATAGAGGAAATTAGTTTTTTTATTGTGAACTCTGGTGGCATAGGTTTGTTCACGAGAAGGGCCACTTGCAATTCATCTTGTGGTATGAAAATCACAGCGCCTTGTTCACAAAAAAACGAGTAGGTACATTTCCCAAAGATAAATTGCCTTAGAAGGGGACCTGAAATGGTCACCAGTTCATGAGTATTGTAGATTCGCTTAGTTTCAAAGTCTTTCGTGTGAGCTAAAAGAGATTGTGCACATTCCAAAAGCTCTGTAACTGTTGCGTAGGCATCTCCAAAACCACGTCGAAACGAGAGGTGGTCGAGCAAGATTTTTTTCCCTTCATGTTGATAAAGAGTTGCTGCTTTGTCTTCTTCTTGCATGGGGAGATCTTCCATTATCGCCGAAAGGATTCGGTAATTAACATCTGACTCAAATCGAAATGCGCCTGGTTTGAAGAGGAGGGGGCGTTTGAGCATTTGCTCTAGAATCATTTCTGCGGGGAGTTCATCTAAGATGGGAGAAGGTCTAGCTTCAAGCTCATCGATTCCCGATGTGTGGTGGAGGAGCATGGAGAGGGAAATCTCGGAAAAATGAGGCCATCGTGTGCAAATAGCAGGGAAAAAACGATCGAGACGATCTTCTAAATTATAGTTAGAGTACAGCTGTCTAGTAGTAAATAGCTCGCTCAGACGACCACAATAGAAGGTGGTCGACTCGTTATTTCGACTTAGTTGTTCAATATTGGAAAAGCCATACCCTTTTCTTAAGAGGGTATTTTCTCCTTTTTTGATCAAGATTGATCCATAAACATGGTTTTTGGTTAGAGCCTCGTCGATGTTTTCAATGGGCGGTGTCGAAACAATTTCGATTTGTGAAAAACCGAACCTTTTGAGAATGTTTTCAATGGTGGTGACGGTCATGAAACGACTGGGTGTAATGAGATCTCTTAACTCAGACATTTCTCGTGGCAAGGCTGTTTGAATAGAGGTGACGTGTCCCTCTTCGACAGTCATTCCCCCTACTTGACCATGATTGATGAATGTAAATCTCATACTTTCGTATTAAAGGAATTTCTATTATATGGGAAGAATGAAACTTAAAACCAGGTTATTTATTTTAGTTGCGGTAGTTTTCATCGCAATGCAGGTTTTGTCGATCGTTTGGACCTATGGTTCAGTAACGAGACAGGTGAGTGACGTTCGAGAAAAAATCGAACAAGAATTTATAAAGTACAGTGCCGATGATATCGGCGATTATATAAGCTTTTTGAGTCTTGCGATCACTAAAGAACAATTAAGAATTAATACCCTATTTGACAACATCGGGGAATATAGCTGGTTAAAAGAACGATATGCTCCTTCAATTTATAATTTTGAGACAAATCAGTGGGCTAACTCAGCGACACTTTTGTCCTCTAATCTTTGGCTTGATTTTATGCAAACAACCGTACGAGACAAACTGACATCATGCATGATGATGCGCCCCCCATTTTTGCATAATTCGTATATCATACCCCTCGCAGAGGGGCTTAATTTAATCGTTGAAGTTCATGAGAATAATGATTTGGAAGTCTACATTGGTGTCCCTTTTTGGTCAAACGAGGTAGGGGAGAATTTTCAATTAGGGCAGCATGATCTGTTCTTCAGTATTGAAACAGCCAGGGATAACTGGCTACTGTTTACTCCTGAGCAACTTCTTGATATAAAGCCAGATGAGTTTCATGCGCGAAATTTTTCACCCCCCTCTGGCCCCTTCGTTTCTACGATGAATATCCAAAGTAAGAAGGTGTATAAGAACTTGATTGATTCGACAATCAAAGATGTTCTTAAAGTCCGCGGCTACTTGATGGAAAAGCCTGAATATTTACAAAAGGCAAAAAATACTAGCTGGATTAAGTCGATGCTCGACCAGCAAATCCACGGAGGGGAAGATGAACTCTTTGCCAGGATTGAATCGTGTGAAAGTTACATGTGCAACTATCTAAAAACGAAAGAGAAGAATGGACCTTCGGGACTTGTTCACGATTGGCAGGAACGTGATGACCAAAACCGATTGATCTGGGAATTGAGCACTATCACAAGTACGGGAATTTGGTTTTTTGACCCTTTTAGTCGTGTTGCCCCGAAGGGGGTCGCCTCATTTCCGAATTCGGAGACGGCAAAAAAATGGCAAGTTTCAACGAAGGTTGGATTTTCCATGCACACTAAAGATGTTTTTCATGATGCGATTGTGCCAGTGGGAATCAATTGTAAACCCCCTGCCGAAAAAGGAGAGATCAATACTTGCCTTACATCAGAATTCAATATTATCCAACCTTTGGAAGATTCCTCGGTAATTTTTATGACTAAAACTCTCACGTATGCCGAGATGGATCCTAATGGATCGGTACCTCATTATGGAACTCTCAGTTTGGGTGTTAACATCGCCAATACACTAGAATTATTGGCCCTTATTTGCCCTGATAGTATCCTTTATCTCCCAGAACAAGGTGAGCCTGTCATGTTTGATACCCATGGCATTATGATTCCATTGACTTCGGATGAAAAGAGGATTTTGCGGAAGTTATGTGGGAAAAATCAGGGGATCGTGACCGATACCGATGGTAAGGAATATTATTATTATCACGTCATCGATCTCATTGAGGGTGACGCGCACGTATTTATCATTCAATACCGAGATCAACTTTACAACCAAATCACCAATATTGAGCAGCAAGGAAAACACTTTCTTATTGTTGTGACGCAGCAAATGGTGTTGTTAGGAATCGTTTTGCTTGCAGTCGTGCTTCTGATTTTCAATTACTTCATTAGACGAATACTGAAACCGATTGCAAATCTTGTGGAAAATACTGAAGTCGTAGCTATGGGAGATCTCGAAAAAGTCCACGTTTCTGAAAAAGATAAGCAAAGAAAAGACGAAATGGGAGTCCTTGTTTCTTCTTTTGAGCACATGGTGGAGAAAATGAAGGAAGGAAACCAGGTTCGTGCCCTCCTTCATAAGGTTGTCAACAAAGAAGTGGCTGAAAAAATCCTTTCCCAAGGGGTTGTTTTAGGGGGAGAAGTGAGAACCGTAGCGGTCCTTTTTTCCGATATTCGCCATTTCACGCACATTTCGGAGAACATGCAGCCCCAAGATGTGTTGGCCATGCTTAATGATTGCTTGAACGTCTTATCAGCAGTAGTCGATGAGCACAAAGGGGTGATCGACAAATATGTGGGCGATGAGATCATGGCGTTCTTTGGTGCTCCGCTTGATATGGAGAATCCACCCTTGCAAGCAGTGCTCTGCGCCATCGCCATGATGCGCGTCTTGAGAGAATGGAACCGACACCGCGAATCTATTGGCTATCGACAGCTCACCATCGGAATCGGCATTCACGTAGGAGAGGTGATTGCAGGAAATATGGGTGCTGAAAACCACCTAAACTATACCGTATTGGGGCACAACGTTAACCTAGCTCACCGCTTTTGCGAACACGCAGGGGAGATGGAAATCTTGATCAGCCAGGAAGTGCTCAATTATCCCAATGTTAGAGCCCGGATAGAGGTAGAAGAGCTTCCCCCAGCGAACTTCTTTGGAATCTCGCACCCTGTCCCCGTCTTCCGAGTCAAATACTGATATCAGGAAAAATTTCTTGATCATGATCTTAATCTTTTTCAAACCACTATATCTAAGACGACAATCCAATCTTTTTATCTTTATCGAAGGGGTATTTGCAGAGGGTAAGGTATTCCCGGAGGGGGGCCTTATAATGCTTATTTTTCAAAGAAGGGCGTAGACTAAGAAATTCTTGTACCAATTTTTTATCAAGGAAGGGGTATCGATTTTCGATTCCGTAAAGGCCCCCAATAAACTCTTCACGAAACAAGTTTCTTGATTGAGCCCCTTCGTAGAAATTTTGCCATTTACATTTTGTGTCTAACGGATCACGGGGAAAAATCGTCGAAAGGTCTTCTGGAAAAACACCGCCAAAGTTTCCACTGAGAAGACCTCCCCAGTAATCTGAAATGATTTCATCTGATCCACTTCCTGATAAATGGACTTTATAACCTTGGTTTTTAGCAGCTTCCATCATAAAAGCAGAAGCGAATACAGCTGCAGTAGGGTCAGCCAATATTTTTGGTGAGATATCATGTTTCCCTTGTTCTCTAACTTGCTTTAGGTATCTATTTTTTTCTGAAGAAGTCCAATAAATGGAATGAAACTTTCCAGGGCATTTTTTTTGTCGTTCACTCAATATACCAGGATTTTCTCTTCCATTATTGTTGAAAGTAATCACATGATAAGGTTTATTCAACCGATGCATAGCAGCGGCAATGGTACCGCAATCGTAACCACTGCTCATCGTGATTACCATAGGGTCGTAGGACCGTTTATCAACGCTTTTTTCTAAGGCTTCAAAAAACCGATCATAAGAAGGGACTGTTTGCTCTAGTGAAAAGGGAAATATGGTTCTACGCTCTTTTTGTTTAAGCGATTTAAGGTCGAAAGTAATGATGGAATTACAAGGAATCGATTTTATGGAATTAAGCCCAAGAACTTTTAGAGGAGATGCATAACTGGATATCGCTAGGCGGTCATTTTCAATTGCATAAAAAAGAGGCTTGGTACGAAATGGATCAGATGCGATAAAAAAGATCCCCCGATCAAAGTCAAAGAGACAAAGGACAAATTCTCCATCCAAATGATCGACAAATTCTGTTCCCCACTTCTTATATAGAGGGATTAAACATTCCCCATCAGAGGTGAATCGGCTGTCAAAATCGCGATAATTGTAAATTTCCCCATTATAGAGTGCGACTATATTGCCTTCTACGAAGGGTTGTAGAGTTTTTCTCCCGGTGATAGCTAATAAGTTGTGAACGAACGTGAAGGGAGAGTTTTCGAGTATATGAGTTTGATCAGGCCCACGAAGTTTGAGGAGTTGATTAGCATCATCTAATAAATTTTTTGTAACTTTGAAGTTATAGAGAAAAATCGAACACATGAGTTCCGCATAGTCTATTTTGAGAAAATTTTCAATATCCTGGAAAGAAAAGCCCCTGCCCGACATTATAGTTCTCTATGATTGTCGAATTTGCAGCAGTGATTGGTTTAGCCGGTTTTGGGGGATGGCTTTATTTGCGTCCTTTGAAGAGGAGCTATGGAGAGGCCGTTGATCGGGCCAAGCTGTTCTCCCTTAGAGGAGAGGTGTTGTTTGCGGAAAAGAGAGTCATCCTAGAAAACATCGACGAAGGGGTCATCACCTGCGACCGTGAAGAAAGGATTACCTTTCTCAATAGGCGCGCGCAAGCTCTTCTGGGGCTAAAAAGTAGCTCGATCTTGTCAAAAAAAATTACTGAAGTAGCTGCAAGCACTGATAATCAGGCCCTCAGAGAGGTCGGAGTATTGGTCAATCAAGCCCGTGCCGAGAGGGGGAGGGTCAGGACATTTGTCAATCACCTGGAGATGGTGGTTGTCTTATCAGAAGATGATCATGGCCTTAGCATCATTTTGAAAGACCATTCGAATCAACAAAAAATGATTGAGATGGGAAAAGATTTTATCGCCAATGCTTCCCATGAACTTCGTACCCCGATTACGATCATCCGCGGATTTGCCGAAACACTGCTCGATTTAAAAGAGATCTCAGAAGAGATGTTTGATTCAATTATGGGCAAAATCATTCGGAATTGCGAACGAATGGAGGTTTTAGTAAAAAATTTACTCACTCTTGCTGACCTCGACTCGACCGGTGTTCAAATGAAAGAGTGTGAGCTCATTTCCATCATTGACGAGGCTTGTTACACACTCGTCAACGTCAGCCCTGAAACAGACATCGAACAACTTCACAATGCCGATCAGGTAGACATTTGGGGAGATCCTTCACTTCTTGAATTAGCCATTTTCAACCTATTGAAAAACGCAGTGAAATATTCCGAAGCACCCGCTAAAATCACCATCACCGTCGACGCTGGAGAAGATAGTGTACAAATTAAGGTGCAGGACCGGGGGATGGGGATTGCCGAGAGTGAACTGACAAAAATATTTGATCGATTTTACACCGTCGATAAAAGCCATTCAAGAAAGATGGGGGGGGCTGGCCTTGGCCTTGCCATTGTCAAGACGGTGATTGAACAACATCAGGGAAAGATATGGGCCACATCACAGCTAGGGCTGGGGACGACTTTCCACATTCTCCTGCCCCGCTTGTAGCTTAATAGCCACTACAAGTTCCCCCTCATGCCCTTCGATCACTTGCTCTACCTTGGGAGAAGCCGAAAAATCGAAATACTTTTTCAGCTGAGAAAGATTGTGTTTTGATAAAAGCGTCGTAAATTCAGTTTCAGGAAGAAGCGACTGTTTTGTGGTCTCATTGTAATACCGCTCTTCTTCGGACTGTAAAAGGTCATGTGTGATAGAGGCGCCAAGCAAAGCCTCCAGAACAGGGATGGAGGCATAGCGGGCATAGAGAGGGAGCTGCCCCGGTTTTCCAAGGGCAACGTAATCGGAGAGTGAGGGGAAAGCACCTCCCTTGAGCATTTGGTACCACGCCTCATCGAGATCATCCTCTTCAAATGTGACAGTATGGAGCTCAATAGGCCGATGAAGGAGAGGAAAAAGCACTTCTGAAATCCGCTCTGCAAGTCTCTTCTCATAGAAAGGGGCCCCCAGATACAGTTGGTCGATCAAAGACTCAAAGGCCTTTTTGATCTCCTTATCGGAATCCTTTGAGAGAAAGAGCTTAGAACTTTCCTTATGGAAATTTAGCCTAGGAGATTTGTAAACTTTCTCTGAACGATCATTAGCCTCAGACTCCTCTTCTTTTTTTTCCTTAGTTTGATCCTGGTAGAGTAGCTCTTCGATCTTAGAACGAGCATCGTTGAAGGCAAGCATGTGAGAAATAAACCCCTTCGAGGTAATTTGCGTATTTGTCAAGTGGACAGAGAGAGAAGACCAGGTTAACGCGATGATTGTGATGAAAATGACGACAAAAGGGAGGGCATTCATGAGACCACCGGCTTTTCTTTTTTAGGAACCGTGACAAAGGCAAAAGGTAGAGTTTGCTTGGCAAGATCGGTGATCTCAATTCTCAATACTGAAGGGGTTTTAAGATCGAACGAAACGGTTGAAACGCCAGGGAATAGAACTTCCTCTCGCATCTCATCTCCCTCCTTTGAAAACGTAGAGAGGATGATCTGCCCCTCTTTCAATTCTAGCTCTCCCCGTCTTTGCCCGGAAAAGATCCTCTCCCGATCAAGACCATTTTCATAGACGAAGGTGAGAACAGGAAACGTTTCGCTCCCCACTTTTTTCTCCTCCACCTGTAAAGAATCGGGGGTAAGATGCTCGACTATCGAGACGATCCTCTCCATAAAATACTGCTTTCTCATCGAGATAAGCCGCGCCTCCTCAGTTTTGGCAAGGAGTTTTGAAGAGGAACTTAAATTTGAAAAAACCACCGTAAAACAAACGGCAAGCACCCCAAAGGCGATGCAAACCTCAATCAAAGTTAAAGATCTCTTGCGGATCATAGAATTCTTTGAAAATAGATGATAAATAGGGTCGGGTCGTTGAAGGGGGTGTTGGCGATTTTACCACAGCCATGGTAAGGGTGGGTAGTCGTCTGGAAGGCAAGATTCATGTTATCGACAGATTCGGTAGGAAGCTTAGCGGGTTCATCGTCGACTTCTAAAATTTTATTCACAAGTCCCTTGGTGACCAATTTCATAACTCCCTCCATCCGAAAGAAGGGGATCATACCAAGTTCCTCAAATAATCTGCTAAGGAAAAATCGATTAGAATTTACATGGACCTTTTGAGCCATCTGGGCATATTGTGGTGTCGGTAGTAGTCATATAAATCATGTTTACACTAGCAAGGATTGCCTTACTAAGGTTTGCCCCAGCAAGGTTTGCCTGAATAAGGTCTGCCTTACTAAGGTTTGCCCCGGTAAGGTTTGCCCCAGCAAGGTTTGCCTCAATAAGGGCTGCCTCAGAAAGATCCTTGCCTTGAAAATTGCATCCTGAAAAGTTAGCGCCGTTATTATAGCCGTCTGCAGCGAGTGTGCATGAATTAGCCATAAGAAAAGCTCCTTTGAGCTCAATTATATCGACCAGCGGCAATTTGATGGATTAGCTTAATAACTAGAGGGTTATTGCTCGGCGATTTTCTTGCGGAGGCAAAGGGCTATGAAAATGGCGGTCAGTACGAGGAAACAAAAGACCGACACACCGGGGCCGTAAATGGGTTTGGCATTGACATCGAGGATTCCCAAAACCGTGAGGAGGGCAACGATTACCCCCATGCAGGCGTCACCCGCGACCATTCCCGAGGCGGTGAGAATGCCACTTTCATCGACTTTATTCCTATGAACCGCTTGATGGACGATTGCTCTTGCAATCCCTCCGACCATCATCGCGGTGGAAATTTCAAGAGGAAGGTAAAGCCCGATCGCAAAGGGGAGAATTTTAGCGCCTAGGAGGAGTACGATGATCCCTAGGATAATCCCAATCACCACGAGCATAGTGGGTAGTTGTCTTTCGATGACACCTTTTGCCACAATCGACAGTAGAGTGGCTTGCGGCGCCGGAAGAGCGGCGGAACCAAAGACATAGACTTTGTTTAGTAGAACAAGAATTGTACCGATAAAGAGAGAGGGGACTACTAATCCTACCATTTCAGCAAGTTGTTGCCATCTTGGGGTCGCCCCTAAAATGTATCCAGTTTTCAAATCTTGAGAGGTTGTTGATGCAAGGCAAATGGCGACGTTGACAGCAGCACTCATGGTAATGGCCATGACGAGGTAAATCCTTTCAGTCCAACCAAGCAATGAAAAAATTAGACCGGTCACTAGGAGGGTGGTAATCACCATTCCCGAAGCAGGATTCGATGAGCTGCCGACGAGTCCTACAGTAATTGAGGTGACGGCCACAAAAAAGTAACCCAGTATAGCAAAAAGGAAGACTGTAAAGAAATTCATCCCGATCCCGGGAATAAGCCAAAGCATGATCATGATGCCCAATGATCCTATGATCAGCCATCCCATGGAAATATCCCGATCTGTACGCTCAAGATGGGCCCCTTTCATTCCTGAAAAAAGCTCCTTAAATCCTACATGGACTGTGCGCAGGATCATGGGAAAAATGCAAGCGAGGTTGTATAGACCTCCGATTGCTACACACCCTGCACCAATGTAACGGATATAGTTTGACCAAATATCCATCGCATCCATTTGTTCAATCGGGATAGTTCCAGGGAAAATCTCTACGTGCCCTGCTCCATACATTTTAATTAGGGGGATCAATACCCACCAACCCACAGCTCCCCCGGCCATGGTCACCATACAAAGCCTTGGCCCAATAATATACCCCACTCCAAGAAGAGCCGGTGAGGCATCAATTCGAAATTGCGTATTTTCAAACGGTTGAATGACAAAGGCCGCTACGTCGGTAAATAAATTGAAGATGTTCATGCAGACTTTGTAAAATCCGCCGAGAAGAATTCCCCACAGGGCCATCATGGCATTTTTTCCTGCCGATGCGCCTGCCTTTAATATTGCTGCACATGCAGTTCCCTCAGGAAAAGGGAGCACATGATGTTCTTTCACAATAATATAACGTCTCATGGGGATCATAAACAAGATTCCCAAGATCCCTCCGAGGAAGGATAATAGGAAGACTTTAGTATTGGAAATACCGACACCGAGCATAAATAAGGCGGGAACACTGAAAATGATCCCTGCGGCTAGCCCTTCACCCACGGATGCAGTAGTTTGGACGATGTTGTTTTCCAAGATTGAAACATTGCGAAACATGGAGCGTAAAATGGCCATTGAAAGTACCGCGGCGGGGATCGATGCCGAAATGGTCAAACCGACCTTTAAACCCAGATAAGTGTTTCCCACTGCAAAGAAAATGCCGAGGAGGACACCTAGAATCAAGCTCCGAACAGTAAATTCAGGGACTTTTTCCTTCGATGCGACATATGGCTTAAAAATCTGTTTCTCCATAATTCGCACCATGGGACATTTATGAATTAATTGCAATAGTTATGAAAGTGTGTTTATTGACAAAGATTTAGATTAAGAAATATTTCTTGTAATCATCAAGGTGCGTTTGCAGGGGGGGAGAGTTTGTTTTTTGGAAGATGAAAGGGAGAGTTCAATCGCATAAAGACGATGGGGCTCTTTCTCTTTTTTTGGGGTGAGCTGAGCCGTGGCATGATAGGAAAACTTTCCCAGAGGGGAAAGGTCAACTTCGTAATCGCCCAGATCGATAGTTTGTTCAGTAGATGCTTGATTGGTGGGGGGGTGCTCTTCGAGGTGTGCCAAGAGATCAGCATGGGCAAGACCCAGGATCCGCTCAGACTCGATGAGAGCCATCATCTCCCGCTCTTTCTTTGAGGCTTTGAAAGGAAATGAAGAGAGGGGAACGATGACCAATGCCAAAATAGAGATGGCAAGTAATACCTCAAGCAAGATAAATGGACGTATCGAAAGCTTCATTACAGGGTGAGTGTGACAAACAGGCGATTAAAATTCTATCGGAATTGGCCTGAAATCCAAGTAATCACAGGCAGTACAGAGAACGCGTATTCCATTGTGTGTAAAATTGACAGGGGCGTCAGGCTTTAGGTTGTGCAAGTGGCCAAATAGGCAAATATCCGTCTTATACTTTGATAAAAGCGCCATGACATCTGAATCGCGCTGAATAGGCCCGGTGGGTGGGTAATGCACCATTACAATTCGTTGATCTGCGGAGGGGTCCATTGCCTTGAGAGAGGATTCTAGGCGGGTAAGCTCATTTTTAAATACCTTTTCATCGTGAAGTCTCTCTTCCTCACTATCTTCCTTTTTATGAACGTTAACCCCAACGACCTCACGAAATTCTATGTAAGGATTGTAGGAAATTAAGCGGTTTTCCCAAAGTCTGGCTCCACCGATGGCAATCTTATTCCAAAGGAAGGCATTGTTGTGGATTAAGTGAATCGATGGGGGAAGAACTTTTTTGATTTTTGACTCTGATTTCCACCAAAGATCGTGATTTCCTTTGATGATGACTTTTGTCCCGGCAAGAGCATCAATCCACTGAAGATCGGCAAGAGCATCTTCAAGGTGCAAGGCCCATGAAATATCCCCCGCGATCAAAACTAAATCATCAGGGGAAATCAAGGCTTTCCAATTTTTTTCAATCTTTGAGGCATGGTCGACCCATTTCTCCCCAAAGACATCCATCTTTTTGCCTTCAACACCAAACGATAAATGTAAATCTGCAATTGCCCAAATAGCCATTCCTTTAGAGTACAACCAAACTTATTTACGATCTACCCGACCTTGCTCAGCAGTCTATAGGAAATTTTTTAATATTTACTTTCTTTATAAAAACTTAATATGTATAGTTGTTTTTTTACACCTAGGAGGAGGATATGGTTAATGCTTTAGCACCATCTTCATTAGTACAAGATGGTCAATCAAATTTTAGGCTTAGAGAAACAGTTCATTCTATTTTTAAAGTCTCACCTGCACATCGGCTTTCCCTTTCGTTTATTCCTGAACAACTGAAACAACAAAGGTGGTTAACTCAAATCTCATTGGGAATAGTCAGACGGAGTCAAATAAATGTAATATTGACTCCTGTAGGGGTTAATCGGTATCAGTTGGCCAATTTTCCTCTCATCACCATTGAGGGAGAGTACTTCAATTGTTCATTAGTGGCAGCGCGAGTGTTTCGGTTGTACGATTCTACTGAAGGAAAAGAGTTTTTGGATACTTTATGTGCCTCGGGTGGGGTAGAATTGAGTTTAGTCGATATCGAAGGAATCCATTCAGTGATGGTGAGTTTCGCTCCTCCTGGAACCAATTTGCCTCAAGATTGGATTACACGAGAAGATGCTTTGAAAATCGTGGAAATCATGGGCAAAATTAGAAGGAATAAATGGATCATAAGCATCTCGGAAAGATATCCCGGAGGCCCTAGTAGGATTATTAAGTTATTCTCTCAATTGGCGCAGGGTTCAGTAGGGAGAAGAATCTTACTTGGAATCGATGAGAAAATCACTGTACCCTGGAAAATTGTCTATAATGGGACTCAATGCAGGGTGACGCCGGAGCAAAAAATCGAGTTTGATCTAAGCATAGAATTTAGAACAAAATGGTATTCTCTGAATCCTGAGCAAGAGGCTACAGCTACTTTAGTAAAACCGGATTTAGTAGCTTTCTTAGCGCATGAGTTATTACATATATTGTATCCTGAGCAGGATGTGCTCCGATATGTAGAATGGAACCCATCAACCCAAGGGTATTGTCTTGAGCCAAGGGCATGTTTTTATCCGGAGTTTGAGTCACTCTGTGAGCAGTTGGTCATGATAGGCCTTAAACCTTATCCAGATGAATTGGTATTGACAGAAGCGGCTGTGGAGTATGAAAGAGGAGAGCCGTTGGCGTGGTCTCATTTTGACACGATAAGCCGGGAAAGGTTAGTCCTTAGATCCCCCCATTTTCCTACTACAGCTTTGACGAGAAAACATCTTCCATTTTCCAATTTGGAAATCGTCTTTTATAAAGAGGATTGGGCTCATTTGATGGAAGTGGTTGAACCTTGTTCCCCTAGTCTTTTTCTCAGGAACTTTAAAAATATTCTTGAGGTCCGAAAAAGCCCTTATTGCAGGCCGCTTATCACTGTATTGGAAGCAGGATTGCAAAGAAATAAACTAGGTCATGATGAGGTGAACTCCTTGATAGAAGAGCTTGCATGGGAGAATGGGCAGTTTTTTATAGGGTTATTAGAGTGGGTCCTCTTCAATGTCCCCATCACCCAAGCGCTTTCTCACAGAGCGAATAAGGGGTTGGTAAAACTTTGTTTTGTAGAGCGCCCTTGGACTGAGCCCGCTCGAGTAAAGGAAAGAATTGTCGCTATCACTGGAATGGCAAGTGCAAATAGAGCCCATCAAAGAGTTCATACCCGGTTAGTATTTAGTGACCATGAAAATGGTCAGCAAATTGTTGAGGTTGTAAAAATATCAGAGGAGAGGACAAAATATTTCCTGCCAATAACCAGGGCAGGGGAAGCAAGTGGAGTTGTTGTGGCCTCATAATCGAGGAAATTTGATTGATCCATTGGTGGTGGGTCCTTTGGACCTACCCCATCCTATTTTTGAAGATCTTTTTCATCATCCTTTTTCCCTTTCCTATATCCCTTCAGGGTCCATTCTGGGGCGAAAGTTATCAAAAATTTCTTTAGGGTTGGATTCTCAGGAATGGCGCTCCCATCCTCTAAAAGATAATATTTATTTAGGGGAGAAAAAATATTATTTGCCAGACTACCCCAATGTAATTCTCGAAGGGACAAGAATCAAATGCCAAATGATCGCTGTTAGGATTCATAGACTCGTTCATACCCTGGAGGGGCATGACTTTCTGCAAGGTCTTTCCTCCTTACATAGACAAGTCAAACTTACCATGAGGGTCTTTGCTAAAGTTAGGCATGTAATGGTTGATTGTCTTGCAGATGACGGCAGTAGTATAGCATGCAAAGTCAACATCCCCCAAGATTGGATAGAAAAATCCATTGCTAGCCGTGTTTGGGGAATTTTAAAAGAGATAAGAAGCAATCATTGGAAGATACAAATTCAAGGCAATGATCACTTTGTTCAGACGATTAAAGAGGCTCTTGAGGAATTGACTTTGGGTCCTATGGGAAGACAGCTTCTTCTTGGTTTGGATAGTCGAGTCAGGCACAAATAGCACATTGTGAACCGAGATGATAAGTTTGAAGTGTCATGTGCAAGCAAGGAAATCCGCATTGATTGCACATATCCAGAGCGTCATTTTGATTATTTTATTGGAACTGATGGGCAAATGGAAGTTTGTCCATGGAGATTACCTATGGGAATAGCTCATGAATTACTTCACGTTGATTTTTACTACAATGAATTACAGTCTGGTGATAAAGAACGTCTTAAGTTTGTTGAGTATAATGATCAGGAGAGGAGGTATCAACTAAGGCCTAAAGTCAAGTGTTTTGAATTATATACAAATATGGAAGAACAACAAGTGATTATGGGAATGCAACCCGATCCCGTTGACAAGGCCCCCACGGAGTGCAGAGTTGCTTTTGAGCGGGGAGAGCACTTAAGATTTTCCCACCAGGGAGCTCGTCGATTAGACGCTAGCGGGTTTTCTAAGTTAAAGGAACCCTTTGCTTTAGCGGACCCTCTCCGGAATGGAGAGATCGCAAAAAATGACCTTGAAGTAGCGATCCTTATGAAAGATGAAAAGGGAATTCAGGAAATTATTGGTTCGAACCGGGGTTCAAGGCAATTATGTCTTCTCATTTTAGATCTGATAGGTAAACTGAGAAAATATTCTGTGGCCCATGTTGAAATAGCGATCCGTTTTGGGGTAGATACCCGGCAACTTGGCCCTGCAAATATGTGGAGAATTGCCCAGGTATTGGTTAATTCACTCCATAAGGGTTATACAAAGGCTACGGCAGAACTTTTTGAAGGGCTTTTGCTTTTAGGGTTGTTTGATCCCATCATGAACTCAGCATGGCCAAGGTCTCTCAATGAAGTTAATCGACTTAATTTTAGATGGATTCATCCTGTGATAGTCCAGAGCAAAATTAAAGAATTACTCGAGAGGCAGCCCGGATTAAAAAATAAGGAGCCGGCTGAGAAGGATGAGTCGGCGGCAAAACGAATAAGAGGGGTTACAACTACATGATTGGTCTAGTGAGAAGGAGCGGGGAACAATTGATTGTGGAACCATTTGATGTTTCTCTGGATCCCCCTGCGCCTATGTTTAAAGACCCTTTTCATCATCCCTTTTCCCTTTCTTATATTCCCCCGCTTGCGCTTGTAAAACGCCGTTTAACACAAATTTCTCTAGGGATTACTTCAGAGGCAGGAGGGGATCGTCGTTTGAAAGATGTCGAGGCCAAAGGAATCAACCAATTTCATTTGTCTGATTTTCCTAATATAGCTCTCTCTGGGACAGAAAATTCCTGCCGGTTCATTGCGCTGAGAATTCATCGTCTTGTTCAAACGATTGAGGGGAGAATGTTTATTCACCGGCTTAGAACGTTACATAGGGCAGTGAATCTCTCAATGAACGTGATTGCAAATGTTAGGCATGTGGTTGTACAATGTACAGGTTTTGATCTTGAGGTGATGGTATGTAAAGTCGTACTTCCACAAGATTGGATAGAACAATCAGAGTTAGACACTATCACGGGGATCATAGAGAAAATAAGAGTTAACCAATGGGTAATTGGCATTCAGGGAGATGTGATGTATGAGGAAGAGCTTAAGGTAGCATTTGAGGAATTGGCAAGAGGTCCCATGGGAAGACAGATATTGCTCCGATTGAACGAGGTTGTTAAGGAAAAATGGCAGATCATTCAACAGGCGGGTAAATTTGAAGTTGACACGGAGCTAAAGGAAATTCATATTGATAGTCAATGTCCTGAAGTTCAATTTGGCCTGACTTTCAGAAAGGATGGATCTCTTTTTCCTCTAAAATGGAAGTTATCCGTTGGAGTTGCCCACGAACTTCTCCATGTGCTTTATTACTACGGACAAAAAGGTTCGGGAGAAAAAGAGGTATTTAAACACGTTCACTATAGTAGTAGTGAGAAGAGATATCGCTTTAACCCAGAGATTCGGATTTTCCAAGCATTTACGGAACTGGAAGAACAAGTAGTGATCATGGGATTGCGTCCTCACCCCCCTGGATATGAACCAACAGAAATAGCGATTGCTCATGAAAGGGGTGAAGGTTTAAGGTTTTCCCACCAAGGGACTACAAGCCTTGAAGAAGTCAAGTACTTAGGTATGCCAGAGCCTTTTGCCTTGTCCGATCCCCTTCGCAATGGAGAGCTTGCCAAGAATGATCTTGAAGTGGCTATTCTTATGGAAGATGAAAAAGGAATTCGGGAGGTGGTGTTTTCTAAAAAGAGCCCTGAACAATTGTTTCCATTGATTGAGGGGATCATTTCTAGGCTAAAAGAATCGGAAAGATATTCATTACGGCACCTTGAATTTGCAATCAAGCTAGGGAGGCAGAGTGGACGACTTAAAGCTCCCCAACTACGTAAAATTTATTCCATGTTAGCTAAGGTATTATTAGCTGGCGATTCTAAGAATTATGCCGATCTTTTTGAAAGACTTTTTCTTATGGGCGCATTCGACCGGTTCAAATTTCCCGCTTGGTATATAGAGTTAGACCAAATGGTGAAAAGTCAGTTTGCTTGGAAGAATTCTGGAGCTGTCAATACTAAAGCTGAGGCAATACTTAGAGAAAAACCGGTTAGAAAACGTGAGACTACCTCTAAAGTAGTATCCCCCAGTAAAAAGTCACGATTCTAGTAACCCATTAATTTTTGCATTCGTGGACTATTCGGTTTGGCAAACTCACGAAATTGAGAGATCTTCTGGAGTGCGTTTTCGTAAGAGCCTTCCTTTTTGGGGACACGATTGATCGCCTTTCTGATCGATTCTAAAAACGCCTGAGTCTCGTATAGTTTCAATCCCTGAGGACTCATGATTAAGCGGGGGCTATTTAAGTAATAAGTCTGCAAAAAATGATCCTGAATTTTTTCAATCTCTGAGGCATGAAAATTATAGCGGCGCTCAAGGAAGTCTAGACTATGAAGAAATTTGATAAAGGACATCTCGGGGGCCCAAAGTGGAGGTTGAGAGGGGCCACAATATTTGTAAAAGGTAGGAGGGTCAAAAAAGGTGATTTTGTGCTGAATGTCGGAAAAAGAAAGATTCCAGACTTTGGCTGAACCTAGATAAAGAGAGCTCACTTGAGGCGTATTCAAGTAACTTTGATGGGATTCTAGAAGAGTATTCATGACTGTTTGAAGGGGAGTTTTCAGAGGGCAATCAGGGATCGACTTTTTGTGTAAGGGGAGTGCTTTTTTGAGGATGGACGTTGTCTTTTTTGAAGCAAAGCGAGATTTATCGGCCGGCAAAGCTTTAGAAACATAAGAAAAATGATTGTAGGCTAAAGCTTTTGCCGCAGTTTCTACATAGGAGAAAATGATCTTCTGATCGCGGGTCTCAAAAGCACCGAACAAATCGACACCTTTTGCTTCTTCAATGAGCATCAGATATTGGTTTTGTCCCCCCTTTAAGGTGACAGTCCCATGAAAAAGAACAGCTGCTGTAGAGGCGAAAGGTTGGGGATGATCATGGTAATAGGCATAAGAAAAAAGCATTCCCAGCTGAACCCTTAAACAGGTTGTGAATTTCAGGTAATAGACATGGCGAGCTTGTTTGACCTTGATGACGATAGCATCATCGCTGTCTCCTGTATGCACTCCTTTAGGGACGATTTCCCAAATAGCCTGAGGCCCGACTAAATCATCGAGAATTTTGGTGACCCCCTCCTGAAAATCAAGAGAAGAAATATCCAAATGAGGAAAAGAGTTTGCATATTCAATTACATTGTCTTCACGCCTTATCCCCGGTGCAGCGAGAAACTGATCTGTTAATTCTCTGTACATTTTAATAACCTAATAGTTTTCCAATTTTGGGATTTCCCCGTTTTGACATCTCTCCAAATTGAGAGATCATCTTGAGTGCCTTTTCCTGAAATTGATTGGTCTTATTTCTAAAAGCAAGGAAGTTCTTGACCGATTCTAAATAGGCTTGGGCCGTAAATAAATTCAATCCTTGAGCCGTCATGATAGGGTGTTGGATATTTTGGTAGTAAGTGCGCAAAAAGTGGTCCCGATATCCCTCCATCTTCGAAGGATCCAGATCGAGGTAATGTTCGAGAAATTCAAGGTGGTGAAAAGAGGTGGCAAAATTCGATTCAGGAGCCCAACGGGGAGACCGAGAAGGGCTGCAAGAATTAAAGAAAACGGTAGTATCAAACATAAGAAGTTTGTTTTGCTGCTTTGAAAAGGCGAGATTTGAGTTCTTTAGGGCACAGATAGAGAAACATTGAGATTGAGTGGCCTTCATGTATTGATTTTGTTGATCAAAAAGAAAAGGGAGTAGAGATTGAATGGCAAAATTAAGAGAAGGATCATCAGTGGATTCATTGGATAATCTGAGAATCCTTTGGATATGAAAATTTGTTCTTTCTGTTGCGTAAAAGAGTTTGCTAGTCGCGGGTGCTTTTGAAACATCAATTGAATGATTATGGGCCAATGTTTTTGCAAGTGTTTCTACATATGGAATAATGATATCGTCATTTTTTTCCTTAAAAGCCTTAATCAAGTCCTCACCTTGAGCTTCCTCAAGTAACATAAAATAATAGTCTGTTTTATTTTTTATTGTGGTCAATCCATGGGACACGATAGTTGCTGTAGAGCAGAAGGGGTGAGGCTGATCAATAAAAAAAGAATGGGCGAATAGCATCCCTAATTGAACTCTTAGCAATTTGGTGAATTTAAGGTAGTAGACCTTATGATCAACAACGGCTCTAACAACAGTAGTATCATCCGCATTGCCTGTAAGAATTCCTCTAGGGACCAGTTTCCACTCGACTTGCGGGCCCAAGAGATGATGAAGGATATGAGTGGTAGCCTCTTGAAAGTTTAAAGAAGGTAGGTCTAGATAAGGAAACGATTCGGCATAGAGCTTTGGGGCATCAGTTCGAGCAATGCCATGAGCAGCAAGAAATTTTTGTGTGAGCTTTTCAAACATGACCTCATTATAATGCAATGCGGGCTGTAATATTTAACTCGCTAAAAATGCGGCAGTTGCACAATTTGATTGTTTTTACTGGAAAAACCAAGTTAGGGGAGAAAGAAAAACAGGATACGGAGGATCTCAAAGGCAAGATAAACAGGATAAGTCACCGCATGTCATCCTGCTTATCCTGTCCTTGATCTTGTAAATCCTGTTCTATTTTAAGATCATGCTCAAGAGTGAGGTTGCGAAATTTTTCATGCGAAGGGGAGCCCCTAAATGCAACTGGTGTTAAAAATGAAAGTTATCGGGAATTCTTGCTCCTGCTTTTACGACGATGATGCTATCTCGAACAGATAGCCAGGGGTCGTCATAGGAGACAAGGTGATGTTTATTGGTGAGCGATACATGGTTTCCGATCGAGACCCCCTCGTCAATGATCGCCTTTTGAATGAGGCAACCAGAGCCGATAGTGATTGGATCTCTGTTAGAATGAGGGGACCACCCCATAAGAATCGAATCTTTCATAACCGTCTGATCACCAACTAACGAATTCAGCCCGATCATGCAATGAGAAATTTCTTTGGCCTGAATCACAGAACCATCGCAGATAATTGAGTTAGAGACGGTTGATCCCAGAATTCGAGGTGAAGGGAGGTGGATTGACTGAGTGAAAATGGGCCGGGTTCTGTCGTACAAGTCAAGGCAGAAGCGATTTTCTGCGAGACGAAGATTTGCTTCGTAGTAAGAAGAGATCGTTCCAATATCCTCCCAATACCCATCAAAGATGTAAGCAAACGTCTTTCCTTTTTGTAACTGAGTTGGAATCAGATGCTTACCAAAATCATCTCTGGGGTCTTCGCTTAAAAGATCGATGAGCGCTTGTCGTTTGAAAATGTAGATGCCCATAGAGCCAAGAAAAGACATGTCATGAGCAGCATTATATTTCTCAGCTACTTCAGGGGCGATGGCAAATTCTCTTAAAGTAACCGGATCTTGGGGCTTTTCGACAAAGTTAGTAATTTCAAGCCTTTGATTAATCTTCATGATCCCCATTCGCCGTGCTTCTGCCTCAGCAACAGGGATCGTAGCGATAGTTAAGTCGGCGTCTTTTTCTTTGGCAAATTCAAGCATGTCTCCAAGATCCATGCAATAGAGTTGATCTCCTGAGAGAATCACATAGTACTCAGCTGTATGGAGCATGAAATAGGAGAGGTTCTGTCGTACCGAATCGGCCGTCCCTTTATACCAAACATTTCCGTGAGGACTATCTTCAGGCGAAAAAACTTCGATGTGGGTTTGGTTTTCAAGGTTATGTTGATAAGCCTCTAAAAGGTAGTTGTTTAGCGTTGAAGCAAGAAATTGAGTTAACACATAAATTTCAGGAATTCTCGCATTAATGGCATTTGAAATAGCGATGTCGATGAGCCTATATCGACCCCCAAAAGTAATGGCGGGCTTGCAGCGAATTTGCGTAAGTGGTTTCAGGCGAACCCCTTCACCTCCGGCTAAGATGATAGAGACGACATCAGACATTGATTTTTCAGGTTTTTTATGCGCCATTTAATTAGTTAATTAAGCTTCGTAACTTCATGTTATAATTATGAAAATTACAATGCAATATAATTTGAAAAATAAGGACGCGCAAGAAGTCTCGGGCAGCCAACCGGGTTTTAAACCCGGTTGGCTACTTATTTCCCTCATAGGCGCTGGCGAAGCGAGCAAAATTTAAACGATCACGACGAAGCTAAGGGTATTCCCTTAGCGAGGAGTGATCGTTTAAAGATTGCCGCTGTAGCTAGCCTATGAGGGCTCAT
>JAJZEO010000137.1 GCA_021847505.1 bacterium | reverse complement strand
ACTCACTTTAATTCAAGCACTTCCGATTTAGTTTTTGTGTTGTTGATTTTACACATACATATATACATATATAATAATGTCGGTGAAAAATGTATCTCTTAAACTTGCCAAATTTATCTTCCTTTTCTTGTTGTTTTGAAATTAAACGCAACCACTTTCTCCTCCTAAGTGCCTCGCATCACCCTGTCTCTCTTTCGTTTTGTTCTTTTCTTTCATTCTTTCTTTTATTCAGTGGCCACTAGTGTGCTGGGTGGGTTTTCGGAGAGCACTCGTAATGCTGCAAGGTGTGACTCAATTTGCAATCTTTGAATTGGGAAAGAAGGAGGATATGCCATTGTCACACGAAGTAAGACGTCGAGAGAAGCAGACGAACTCCTACCTCGAGACAATTTAGATACTTACTTGGCAATGTGATCGAGCATAAGCGATTGATGTTCAACTGCTACACCCACACGCTCGAGCGCAGCCATTGTTATTAATCCGAGCACACGCCCACGGATATGCTGTGAAAGAGCAAGATATACATCAGCATGTACAACCCTGTCGTAAGGGCCGTCAAGAACCAATAGAACGAGTTGATACTCGGAACCAAAAAGTAGAGAGTCGAGATCAAAGAAACAATGACTGCCTGAACAAGCAAGATACGAGATGGGGCGCCAAAACGATTTTTCTTAGCAAACGCTTTAGGCAAAAATCCATCGTGTGAAGCATGCAGAAGCCCGGTCGTGGGCGAATTGATCCAATTGATCATATTCCCAAAACTTCCCATGATCATTAAAAGTGCAATGGCAGGGGTAAACCCAGGAACTCCAAACGCTGAAAATAACTGAGAAAATACTTGTAATACCCCAGCAACTAAGTTGATTTCTTTGGTCGGCAACACTGCAGCAATGGCAAGCGAACCAAACAACATCGATCCCAATATGAAAAAAGAGGCAAGGAAGACCGCTTTGGGGTAGTTTTTTTGTGGATTATCCATTTCACCCACGTGAACAGCGCACAGCTCCATCCCTAAAAACGAAGCCATGATCGAAATTAAGGAGACCCAAGTAGCACTCTTATCGACCGAGGGAAGAATTTCAGCCGCTGAAAACCCAATCTGAATCGGATGACCGCTTGCGACCCAATAAATTCCCATCCCAATTAACACAACCATCGGAAACATGGTCCCAAAAAGCCCACACAAGTTGTTGACTTTCGTCGAAGCATGAATTCCTAAAAGATTAATCGCAGTCAAAACCCAAAATAAAACCAGAATGACTGACATGATGTACATGGGCGAAGAAGCCAATGAGGGGGTAAATAGATAAGCAATGCTCCCTGCAATGAATGATAGGATTGTGGGATACCAAACAACCGTATTCGACCACTGCAGCCAGACTGCCAGAAAGCCCATCTTTTCTCCTAGCGCCTCCTTGATCCAATAATAGACCCCTCCCTTATTCGGAAAAGTTGCCGTCATTTCCGCTGCCACAAGGGCCGTCGGAATTAAGAAAAGTACAGCCCCCAAAAGAAAAAAGAAAATCGAGGCACTTCCAAACAACGCCGATGAAGGAAGGTTTCGAATATTATCGATGGAACCAATAATAAGCAAAACCAGAGAGATAAAAGAAATTTTTCTTCTCATATGGACAAAGTGTATCATACACTTATGTTATAGGGAAGCAAATCGATCTGTAGCTCTGATGAGGGCATCTAAAATGCCAATCTCAGCAGCACTGTGCCCTGCGTCAGGAATGATCTCAAAATGTGCCTCCGGCCAAGCTGTGTGCAGCTCCCAAGCACTCACCATGGGACATGGGACATCGTATCGCCCCTGAACGATCACACAAGGTATATGCCGAATTGTATTGACCCTCTCTAGAATCCAATTATCCGAATCGAAGAAGGTGTTGTGGACAAAATAATGGCACTCAATTCGAGCGATAGAGTCAGCGGCTTGATCATCTGTAAATGCCGCAAAAAGAGAGGGATCAAACATGAGCCTCGACGTCCCCCCTTCCCACCCAGACCATGCTTGAGCCGCAGCTTTGCGTTCATTCTCATCGGAAGAGGTCAGCCGCTTATAAAACGCAGTGACTAAATCGCCCCTCTCAGACTCAGGAATCGGCGCCAGATAACGTTCCCACAAATCGGGGTAGAGACGGTTTGCCCCCTCTTGATAATACCATTGTATCTCCTTCGGCCTGCAGAGAAATATGCCGCGCAAAATCAATCCTTTTACAGACTCAGGGTGTTGGATTGCATAAGTTAACCCCAAAGTGCTCCCCCAAGACCCTCCGAAAACAACCCAATTTTCAATACCCAGAGATTTCCTTAAAGTCTCGATATCTTCAACTAAGTCCCAAGTTGTGTTATTCGTCAGCTCTGAAAAAGGAAGGCTTTTTCCCGCCCCTCGCTGATCAAAGAGGATGATTCGGTATTTTTGAGGATTAAAAAAAGAGCGGTGAATCGGCTGGACTCCGATCCCTGGTCCCCCATGAAGAAAAAGAACCGGTCTCCCTTCGGGATTTCCGCATTCCTCCCAATAAAGTGAATGCCCCCCACTTACATTGATGTAACCAGTCTGATTAGGCTCAATCGCCGGGTAATAAGTCCGTAAAAGCATGGCGAATGCTGAGCTGGATAGAGAACAACTCACCATCAAACAAACAAGCAACTTCCGCATAACTACTCCCTTAGAGGCTATCTTCCGCTATCCTACTCTTAATTCTTGCAATGATATCGGTGGTCGAAATCCCTTCGGTATAATGAACTAATCGCAATATTCCCATTTCGTAAGGAACTTTGTACTGATCTAAAATCATATCATCAGAAAAGTCATCCCCTTGCACCACAATATCAATTTTGTGCTCTTCAAGCCATTCTTTGGTTACCCTTAACGGAGGATCGGCGATCACCTCATCGACATATTTGCAGGCCTCGATCACAGCAACCCTGTCTTGAAGAGTTAACACTGGAACCCTCTTATATGATGCTATTGTTTCATCCGATAAGACCCCAATGACCAAAGAATCCCCAAGAGTTCTTGCCTGCTTGAAAAATTCTACGTGCCCACGATGAAAAAGATCGCCGGATATGTCGGCATAGACCCTTGTTTTGTGTTCGTCAGAAAAGGCAAAACTCGAAGTTGAAAAAACCAAAAGAAACGCAAGAGTAAAACGTCCCATCTATCCACCATCAATTCAAATTCAAGATGATGAGTCTACTCACGTTACAAATATATTGCTACTAAAATTCCGCTGAGAATGAAATGTAAGGGCCTTGAAGAATAAAGTTGCTCAATGTTCTTTCAAATCCAACAGCATACTCCCCAGCTTGAGCCACTACACCAGGTGCAAGGGCAGGGAGTTCCTGTGGTGCTGTCATATCCATTGATTGAATCGCATTGATAAAGACTTGTCCCGTATACCCAACTCCTAGTTTAATCGCAAAATTATCTGTCACACCAATGTAAGAAAAACCCAGTCTCTCCTCTGCTGCTGGTATTAACTGGGTTCTATTCGGAACCGTCGTAGTTTGCGAATTGGGCTCATGAATGTTATTGCTACTCAAATAAGGAGCATACGAATCATAGGTAGTGCTATTTGATGAATTTCCTATGATAAGCCCCCCTGTACAAATCCCTGAGAAGAAGAAGTTTTTAAAGATACGGTAATCAAAGTTGACTCCAAACTTTGGACCTGCGCCTATGAATAGGGAATTCATTGAAATTGTTCGACTAGTTGTATTCGAAGAACTTGAGTAGGTTGAAGAGAGCGCCTGCTTGATACGAGCAAAGGAAGCCCCAGTTAAAAAGGAAGGATAAAGCCTCTCAAAAACACAACATTGCTGCGAAAAGAGAAGGTCTGCCGAATCAAACTGGAAATTAACGGAGCCACTTGCATTGGCATAGGCATAAGAATTAGGACCAATATCTGAGATAGGTCCCACTATGTTTCCGGAAGTAGGGATTGAAAATGCACCGGAATTAATGGTATGTATACGCTCCCAATTGATTTCCAATTTCGTATTCATATCAGCAAAAATGGCCGCAAGACCCACTTTAAACCCTACTCCATAATCAGGACTGATCTCCAAAATTTCCCAATTGGGCGAAATAGCAGGAATCGCAATTGCGGTATCAAAAGGAATCGCTTCAGCACCATAGTAGATTGAACTTCCATTTGGTTGATATATTAAACACTCTGCATAAAGTTCAAAAATCTCATTCCGTGAAGAGGGCAATAACGTAATTGTCCCGTCGCTAGCTTGTTTCTCGACGGTGGTGTCAGCTGAGAGACTAAGAATCATGGAAGATATACCTAAAACCAGAATCTTTTTCATATGTACCTACTTTTCCTTAAATTCACATCATGCACAGATCTTGACTTTATGTCTAAAGATTAGTATTGACAAGCTATTGAACCTATCTTGGAGAGTTCATTTGCGCTTGCTTTTCTGGCTTAAGAAAGAAATTTTGCATATCCTGCCAGTCTTTCTCTTCTTTTTTTTCTTTTTTGTCATGATTAACTGGATCGAATCTTTGCTTTTTAGAGAGGTAGGCCTTTTTTCTTTTACCCTTGTACAGATCACGATCGCCGCAGCTCTGATTGCTAAGATCGTCTTAGTAGCAGATCATATCCCAGTGATTAGACTTTTTAGAGAAAAGCCGCTTATTTATGGGATTCTTTGGAAGACCACACTCTATTGGACTTCACTATTTATTGTACGCCTATTAATTGACTATGTCCCCACTCTTTTTCAAGATGGGGTAGAAGGTTTAAAGACCACTTCCATCAATTGGAACTTATTCATAGCAATACAGTCCTACTACTTGATGCTACTATTCATTTTTGTGACTTTTCAAGACCTTACCGATAAGATAGGGGTCAAAAAGATGAAAGAACTATTTTTGGGACTTTGAGAAAAAAAGACCACTTTTAACAAACAGAAGAGTCTGCCTGTTAAAAGTGGGATGATTTAGATTGTAGAAACTTCTGTAGCTTCTGGACCTTTGCGGCCTTTTCCTTCTACATATTCTACCCTTGAGCCTTCGCGCAAATCTTCGGGTTCGCATTCGATATTGTTGACATGAACAAAGATATCCTTGCCGCCTCCCTCTGGTGTGATAAACCCAAAACCTTTTTGCTTATTGAAAAACTTTACTGTACCTTTCATTTTGGACAAAATATTCTCCTTATCCACTTTAACATTCTCCCAAATTTAGGGAGCACTCATTCTAGACAATTTTTCGCTTAAGTAGCGAATCTAGACAAAGGAATTTTACCCGATTTGCGACTTATTTGTCTTGGAATTTTTACAAAAGCGTGATAGAAGTTGCAAAAACCTTAATTATTAAGAAAACTCTTTTGAATATTTTCCTCGCTTTTGCCCTATTTATTTTTGGCCCTTCTTGCGGGGGCAAGTCTACCCTTTCCCACGCCCTCATTGAGAAACTTGGCCCCTCCTGGATTTATATTGACCGGGATGAAATGATCGAAAATGACCTTTGCAGTGAGGAAGAAGCCGACCAGGCCCTTGATAAAAAAATCCAAGAATTGAGTCATCAAAATCTTCTTATCGATAGCCAACTTCCTTGGAGAGCCCCTTATTCTCCCCAAGAAAAGACCTTCCTCGTCTATGCTCCTCTAGAAATACTCCTTAAAAGGGATGAAAAAAGATGTCTGAAACTCAACCGCTCCCCTAAAAGGGCCTTCTTTGCTAGACAATTTGTAGAAAAAACTTTCTTTGAAGTATTCAAAATCCCTGAAAATCTAGGGTTTTCTTATGACATGGTCCTCGATTCCTCTAAAATGACACTTGCCGAGGAGATCAATCAGATCCTTGCTTTTCTTTTACTAGATCCACCAATGCTTCGACTAACTCCGCCACTTTCGCTTTAGTCTTGGGGTCGATCAGCCTTCCATTTTTATCAAATTTTTCATGCACTACCCCAATCATAACTTCTGGCTTATTTAGCGTGTGGATATTCAAATAGACAAATGCCTGTCTTAACTGGAGCTGGGCGCGCGAAGTCCCCTGCATTCCCATGGAGGCACCCATTAACCCTACGACTTTCCCATCCCAAACATTCTCTCCATAGGGACGTGAGGCCGTATCGATGGCGTTCATTAAGGGGCCGGGGATTGAATAGTTATACTCTGGAGTGGAGATAAGAATAGCATCAGCTTTTTTGATCTTATTTTTGAAATCTTTGACCGCTTTTGGGGGAGACTCTTCCTCATCCTGGTTAAAAACCGGAATTCCAGCCAGTTCAACAATCTCAATCGTTACCCCTTTTGGCGCGACCTCTTGCGCAATTTTTAACAGAGCCCTGTTATAGGAATCTTTTCGTAAACTACCGCAAATAGCCATGATCTTCATAAAAACTCCCTTGTCTCAAAACAGAGTAGCAAACTCTTTAACAAGGTGCAACTAAAACTCCTGGGTGATCAGAAAGGCCCTTCGTCCCTAAATAGGAAACCACAAAATCATCAACCTTCCCTGACCCACTCAAAATGTAGTCCTTGAATTCTCCTTCTTCGACATCTTCCCCTTCAACGGGGCTAATCCAAGTTAATTCATGTCTCTCTAAAAAATTATTCTGCCGGTAATCAGTATTCAGGTCTCCCACTAAGAAGACTGTTTTCCCTCCGGGGACCACTTCTATAGCTTGCTTGATTTCCTTAAACTGCGCTTCTCTCATCTCTTCATCTTCTTTGGCATCATCTGGATGAAGGTGTGTAAAAAAGAGGACCATGTCCGCCAGCTCTATTTTCACAAAGCCCCGTTTCATATGCTTTTGAATCCCCTCAGCTCTAACAGCAAACTCAGTAAACTCCATTCGTTTGGGCGGTATGCGGCTTGCAACAAATAGACTAGCCCCCATCCCAAACGGCTTGACACCGATCTTTGAGTAAAAATGAGCGTAATACTTACTAAGAGCTTCTTCCAATTTGCCGGCAATAAGATCACAAACCTCACTTAGCATGACAATATCGGCATCTTGGTCAACAATCCACTCAACCAACGCCTCTACACGAGAGGAAGCGGGCGACATCCCCCCAAAATGGAGTGACAAAGAACCAGGAAACATACATGTGTTGAGATGAAGAATTTTTGGTGCCTCAACAGCCTTTTCAGGTAAAGTCCCCACCAAATGCTGGATTTCTGAGGCCCCAAGACAACGCCCTAGTTCCATCAACACGTGCCCAATTAAGGCCACAGGAACAGCACAAATAATAAGGGGAACACCATAAGAATGGACAATCACCCTTCGGAAGACCTCACAAACCTTATTCTCACACTGCCCGTATTCACTGGGATCCAGAGGAACATAGCATCTGACCAACTGATCTTCAAAAAACCAGAAGGGAGCAGTTAAAGAAATTCCTGCATTAACAACTTGATCGGCCATAATGGACCGAAATTATATAGGAAGACGAATTAAAGATCAAAAAAAGGGGGCAAACCTAGGCAGGTTCACCCCTCTTTAGAAACATCAAACATTACTTCTTTTTTGGAGCAGAAGCTGTGTTCTTTTTAGGAGCAGCCGCAGGAGCAGCTTGTCTTTTCATTGAAGTTCCGCAGCAAGAATCAGCTTTTGAACTTTCTTTCTTGTCTTTCTTTTTCATACTCATATGTTTCATTCAACCTATGTTAGGTTATTTCGCAGCGACTTCCCAAGCTAAGGCCTAGTCTAAAATCACTAGCTGAGCTCTAGTCTTCGTGTTTTTCCATTTTTTGCTCAAGGGAATTCTAAAAAAAATGCATTTTTTCTTTTCAATCGACAAAGTGCATATCCGCTGGATCAAATGCAGGAAAATTGAAACAAAGAAGCCGTACACGATCAGAATTTGCACACTTTAAATGGTGAATGGCTCCTTTAGGAATTCGGATATAATCACCCACTTCCAAAGTTTTTCTCTTACCATTCAACTCGATAGAGAGAACCCCATTGAGGACGATGAATACTTCACTTTCGATCTTATGAAAATGCTTTGGTGAATCTTCAATTTCTATCACCGCTGCACTCCACAAACCATCTGTTTCTTCACCTGTAATCATTTCATAGACGGTGTACCCATCTCTATCGATCTTCATCCCAAAATCTTGATCATCTTCAAGAGGAAGATACTCATTGTGAAGCTCAGGAAAATCAATTAGAAAAAATTTTACTTCCCCATTAGGAACAAAGGAATAATTGACTCTTGGTTCTAAAACAAAGACCTGTCCAGCCTCAAGCTCTTCTTCATCATCTTCATCATCGATGATAGAAAGCTCTCCTTCGGCTAGCACGATCAGCCTTTTTTCATGATCATGGTATACCCTAGAAGCTTCTTCTTCAAGCTCCACTAAATCTAGTTGCCAACCCAAACTTGGCTCGAAAGGAATTACAGTAAATGGGATCATTAAACACCTCAATTGAGAAAAACCTAGACTATCCTAACCATTTCCCTCATTCTTCTCTAGCAGGAAAAAGCACATATTACTATTCTAAATTAAAATTAAACAGCTGTGCACTATGTTTTCCTCCTATTTAGGTTATTTGACAAAAGAGATCTTGACTTTCTCTAACTTACTCCAAACTTCAGGGACGTTCATTGGATTAGCCCTAGCCTACCTCATTAGCTACCTTTTGCACCAAACAAGGGCCAAAAGGATGCTCGTTAAACTCACCTCCCCCCACCTCAATCTCGTGATTGATGCGATAGCTTTCCCCTTTTTTTGGTGCCTTTTCCAATGGACGGTGGTTGCTGCATGCCAAGAATTTTCACTTGAAGACAAAATCAGTGCTACCATCGCCCAATTTGCTACAGCTTGGCTCGCTGTGCGCTTTTTGACTACTTTTAAGGCATTTTCACACTCTACCTGGTCTCTTTCTATCGTGATTTTCCTAATTACTACTCTCAATGCCTTGGGACTTCTTCACCGTCTCGTTGAAATTACAGAGAACTTTTCCCTGACTACAGGGGGGCTTCATATCTCCCTACTCTCTTTGTTCAAAGCAGGTCTGTTATTTTTTGTCCTCATCTGGTCCACTTTAAAGGTCTCTCATTGGGTTGAAGTCCGACTGAAAAAAGTAGCCAACGTCGAACCAAATATACAAGTGCTCTTTAATAAACTGATCCGCGTTTTTTTGATTGCCTTCTCTGTCCTCATAGGGCTTAGCGCCACCGGGCTTGACCTCTCTGCTTTTGCAGTGTTCGGGGGAGCCGTCGGTGTGGGTATCGGATTTGGCTTGCAAAAGGTGATTTCAAACCTAATCTGCGGGATCATACTCCTAGTGGACCGCTCGATTAAACCCGGGGATGTCATTGCCCTTGATGAAGGCAAGACCTATGGCGTCATCAATAAGCTTGGGGCGAGATTTGTATCGGTCCGAACAAGGTCAGGAAAAGAGCACCTCATTCCTAATGAAGAATTCATTATCAATAAAACGGAAAACTGGACCTTTAGCGACAGCTGTATCAGGGTTGATATCCCGATTCAAACCACGTTCACTTCAGATCCCGAGTTAATTTTACAACTCCTCCTTGACTCCACACTTTCCGTCAAACGCGTCCTGAAATCCCCTTCCCCTACAGCAAAACTCCGCGCTTTTGGAGACTACGGCCTAGAATTTGAAGTTCGCATCTGGATTGATGACCCTCAAAACGGCCTTAGCGAATTAGAAAACGATATCCTCATGAATGTCTTGAAGAAATTTAAAGAACACAACATCGAAATCCCCTTCCCTGCAACAGACATCCGCATTCTCAATCTATCAGAAAAGGCTCGCTCGTCATTCTTCGATTACGCCACCCCCACAATCCCCGAAAAGATATAGGATCCTACTTTTTCCCAAAAGGGCTTACAACTTCTTGCCCTTCTCGATAGATATCTCTAGCTGAAGCCTGAGCCTGAGGGAAAACAATCATTTCAGCAACATTGACATGAGCGGGCCTCGTTGCACAATAGAGAACTGTATCGGCAATATCATCCGCAACAAGGGGCTGAAACCCTTTGTAGAGCTGTTTTGCCTTTTCTTTGTCATTAAAACGCACATGACTAAACTCTGTCTCCACAGCACCCGGGCTAATTGTGCTCACTCTAATCATGGTTCCCAACAGATCCTGCCTAAGGGAATTGCTTATAGCGATTACCGCATGCTTTGTAGCAGAGTAAATATTCCCACCAACATAAGTCTCATGCCCTGCAATCGACCCAATATTGATGATGTAACCTTGATTTCTTTTAACCATCGAAGGAAGAATGGCCCTTGTTACGTATAAAAGTCCTTTGACATTCGTATCAATCATCATCTCCCAATTCTTAATAGAACCATCTTGAATCTTATCCGTTGAGAGTGCAAGCCCTGCATTATTAATGAGAAAATCGACCTGCATAGGCAATTTTTCAATTACCTGCTGCACTTCAACAGAATTTGTTACATCAAGCTGGATAGGTAGGGCTTTCACCTTATATTTTTGTTCAAGTTCCTTTGCAAAAGCCTCCAAACGCTCAATGCGCCTTCCTGTGATCACCACATTAGCCTTATGCATAGCAAATTGTTCTGCCACGGCCTTTCCAATCCCACTTGATGCCCCAGTAATAAATGCTGTCTTTCCTTGAATTGATTCCTCTCTCATTTTTTTTGACCCCAAAAAGATTCTCGTATCAATAAACCATAGAATGTGTAAGACTATCTCAGCAAGACTAAATCGACAAAAGAAATTTCATGACGTTTGATAATTTTAATTTTCATCCAATGCTCCGTAAAGCCATCGACGATGCTGGTTACACAGAGCCGACAGAAATCCAGTTAAAGGCTATGCCAAAGATCCTAAAAGGCTTTGACATACGTGCTTCAGCGCAAACAGGAACCGGGAAAACAGGTGCTTTCCTTATCCCCGCCCTTGAACTTCTCACCAGGAGTCAGAAAAAAGGACGCGGCCCCAGGATTTTGATCCTTGTACCGACTCGTGAACTTGCTATGCAAGTTTCGACCCAGGCGACAAAATACGGAAAATTCCTCAAGGAAATGAAGACCGTTTGCGTCGTAGGAGGCGTCTCTTATGAAACCCAACTACGCAAACTCTCCAAGCCCTACGACATCTTGATTGCTACGCCCGGCCGCTTGATAGACTTTCTTGAACAACGAAAGATCGACTTCCCACGCCTTGAGATGCTCATTCTCGATGAGGCTGACCGAATGCTCGACATGGGCTTTCAAGAACAAGTGGAAACAATTCTTGAAGCAGCCCCAAAAAATAGGCAAACGCTCCTCTTTTCGGCGACTCTTCAAGGAAGCGTCAAGCACCTTTCTGAAAAGTATATGAATAAGCCGATGGACATCATCGTACACTCTGACCATGAACCCCACGCCAACATCACACAACTGCTCCACTATGTAAAGGACCTGGCCAATAAAAAGAAACTATTGGAACACCTTTTACAAGAAGAAGAGATGGATCGAACTATCGTCTTTACTTCAACCAAGAGGCAAGCCGACATCCTCGTGAAGAATCTCCATCAAGGAGGCCATCTTGCAGCAGCCCTTCACGGCGACATGACTCAAGGTAGAAGAACAAGGACAATCACTCAGCTGCGCGAAGGGAAAATCAAGATCTTGATCGCCACCGATGTCGCCGCCCGCGGAATCGACATTCAACTCATCTCCCACGTGATCAATTTTGATTTGCCGCGCAATGTGGAAGACTATGTCCACCGCATTGGACGAACAGGAAGAGCCAATTCAAAAGGAATTGCTCTCTCATTTGCGACTAGGGAAGATACCGGTCTCGTTAAGCGGATTCAAGAATTTACAGGTCAAGAGATCGATTTAATCGAAATTCCTGGTTTTGAGGCTCCACCCCTCAAGAAAAAGCCGATGAAGCAGACATTTAAGCCAAGGCAGAGAAAATTCTCTCCCGCGCCTAAACACAGGAGAAGATAATGCTCCAAGCTCTTTCAGAATCCCTTAAATCTCCTCTTAACTATTGCGGAGAAGCGATCCTTGGAAGATGCTACCTTACTGAAGAGCCTCAGGATGCCTATTTAGTCATCCTGATCAAAAAAGTTTGTACTGTTGCCCTCGTCATTATTTTTTCGATCGGTGCCATCACAACTACTCCTTTCTGGTTTGTAGGGGATCTCATAGAAATGGTCGATCAAGGAAATGCCCCTTTCAAAGAGCCTAAATACCCCACGCCCAAAGACCCCGACTCTCTCGACCCCAAAACCACAGAATACTTCGGCTCCTCACTTTCTACCTACCAAAACACAAGCGACTCTGAGTTTTGCAAGAATTCCGACTGGGGAAGATACGTTGAGAACCACAAAGAAGATAAAGATTTCATCCCACCAGGCTTGGGAGTCGATATTTTGACCGATGACGGACTCGCTCAGCTCATCACATCGACCTTAGAAATGAACGGAAACACCCGCCGTTTCTCAGTCGAGTGGGCTGACATCCGAAATGAAGACGGCTCTTTTAACGATGTAGCCATGGAGCAGTACGTTCATGTTGCAAAGACCCTCAAAGAGGCCGGGATTATCCCCATTGTCTCTCTTCATCACTTTGTCACACCCCTTGATAAAAATGGACAAATGCTCTTTGAAACTCCTGAAGGAGTCGAGCAGTACCTAGAGTTTGCCACCTATGTTTATGAACACCTCTCTGATCACGTAGATCATTATGTGACATTTAATGAACTCCATGTCAATGCTGTAGAAAACTACATCAGAGGTGTTTTCCCTGCTGGTGGAATCGCTAATTTTTACACCTACACTCAAGTTACCAGAAGAAAACTAGAGGCCCATGCACAGGTCCACAAAAAATTGCATGAAATGGCGGAAGAGTCAGGAAAATCGATTCAAGTCGGACTTACTCACCAACCGATCATGATGGCGACCACTTCAAGGTGGAATTATTTAGCCAGAATCGTGGCCTTTGTCTTCACTTATTTATTCCACAATGCCTTCATGAATTGGGCTAAAGAAAACACCTCCTCTCTCGATCTTCTAGGTGTACAATTCTACACCACCCCTCTCATCAGCGGTGTGATCCCCGACTCGACCTGCCGAGAGGGACAAAAAATGGTCGAACCTATGCATTTCCGCTTCTACCCTCAAGGAATCTACCTCGTCTTACAAGATATCCACACAAAACTCGGTGATAAAGTACCTCTCATGGTCACAGAAACAGGAACCGCAGGAGAAAATGATGTTGAAGGCGATGTCGATGATGAGATGGATCAACGACGAGAAGAATATTTTGATGAATCGACCAAAATGGTGAGAGCCGCCCAAGATAGCGGCATCAATGTCGTTGGCTATTTAGTTTGGTCTCTCTTCAGAAATTTCGAATGGCCCTTTGGATGTTCAAAAGACCACGACTTTGGGATTGTAGCCCGCGACCCAGAAACTCGCAAAATCCGTCATACAGCAGGCTACCACAAGCTCACTCAAGTTTTTCGTAATACCAGAGAGGAAAGTGCTCGCCAACAACGTCGACGAGCCGCCCGAACCCATTAATTTAGCTCATGAAACGCGCTGAGCTTTTTTCATAGTAGGTGTTGACCCTCCGGCACAAGGTGAGAAAACCCTCTGTGCGATTTCCCCCCAAGTAAGCCCTCAAACGTTCCAATGAAGCTTTTAATGCCACGTCATCGACCTCTTTGTCTTTGAATCTTCCAAGGATGGATAAGGCTTTGCGTACTTCATCCGCATTTCTTTCCTTTCCCATCAAAGTTCTCATGGCCCCTTCGACATATTTTTCCTGTGTCTCTGTCGACTTGCTCCACGGAATCGCCTGTTCAAGGACAGAAAATTTTCTTCCATAATAGCCTTGCAGATCCTCAATACTCATCTTGGCTTTGGCCTCTTCTACCGAAACTCCTTCTAGTGTCGCATAGGTTTCATAAATTGAATCTAATGTCCTCTGAAACTCTTCGGCATCCGTGGTGAAAGGGGGAATAAAAGGTTTTTCTCCCATACTATAACCAACAAGACGTGCCTTTTCAGCCATTCCCGCGTAAAATTCAGTGACTACCTGAAAGTCCGAAAGCGATTCACGAACAAATTTAGCCCCTCTTGGCATGGGCATTCCCCAAAGCTGATCATAACACTTTTCCCCTCCTTCTTGATATTGGTGAGCAAAAGTTAACAATTGCCTTCTTGAGGATGGAGTTGCTGCCACGACCCATTGATGATCAGGGATTTTTTCATGATAAGAAGCTAGAGCATTTCTCACGTTTTCCCCGGTATTCGTAGAATTTTTTTCCAATCTTATGACAACACCGCCAGGAATATCTTCGCTCCCATCAAATGTTTTGACAAATTGGGCTGGCACACCTGCTTGCTTTAATGCTCTTTCCAAAGTACCGCTGAGACTGATCGCCTCTTCGGTTCCTGTAAAAATTGTCCCCTCATGAGACTTGACCATCTGGCCAATCTGAGGAAAGACCGCCGTCGTTGCGTGCCCCCCCTTACCCATGACAAGGACTTGGATATGCAGATTTTCAACATTCCCCCCTCTTCGTTTCACCTCTTCACGGAGGTGGCGAATTTGTGAAGCCACATACATGGGGGTTGACTGGTCGTTGTTCCCTGGTTCTAATATACGCAAAGTCACAACGCCCTGTTTTGATTTCTCTACTACATCTGTTTGATCCAAAAATGCATCAACTGCAGCTGTCGGTTCATCGCTCTCAGTTTTCAATTCCTCAGAAACATCCCCGACATCTTTAGCCTCTAGCTCCTTCACGCGAGAAAGGACGCTCCCATAAGTCATTTTAGATCCAGGTTGAGGCGCTGGCAATGCCTTCATAGCATCGACGACATCCTGACTTCTCACCATTAAAGAAGGATTTTCTCCATCGATCTCTTCACTCACAATACGGTCCACTTCAGTTCTACCACCCAATCGAGCGATTGTAGATGACACCATCTCAGTTGCAGGTCCCACATTTCTAGTATTGGTCAATAGCGCTTCCATATCCTCAAAAAGAGGTAGCTGCGGCCCATCTCCCCTGGCAGTTCTATTCGTCAATGCCTGCAACACAACTGAAGTAAAAATGTCATGAGAACTTTCCACTTCACCGTATTGAACACGGCTCTCTATACCAGATTCTTTTGCCTTTGCTTCAGATCCTGCAGGGGGAACACAAATAAAATGTCCCTCCGATGCCAAAAATGCAGGCATATCATTTCCCGCCATCTTTACATCATCGCCTAAATAAAGCATGTCAAGCTTTGCCTTACTAGAACCAGGCGCTTTTGAATCAAATTGATGATAGTCACCCAATTCAGCGAGCTTGCCGTCCACAAATCCTGCAAAGCTTCCCCCACCCGCACTTGCAAAAATCACTCTAGATAAGATCTCATGTCTAACCCTTTCAGGTATCCCCGCAAGACCGACTAAAAAGCGACGCACCGTACGTGCTGGATCATTTCCAGAATTAATGACAAGAACTCCCCCTTGAGCTAAGTAACTTAGTACAGGACCACGTGCAGCAGAATTAAATAGATTCGTTGCCTCTACAGGCTTTCCCGTTTCAGGTTTATCCCATAAAGTTCCATCGCCATCAGAAATGATCACTGTCCGGCTCAATCTTGCATCAATGGTAGGTCCAGGCACATAACCAATCTCTTCTAGTACTTTCTCGAAATTCCCACCTCGCTGCAAGTACTTAATTGGAGTCGACTTATCCACTCCTACGGAAGAAATTTCTAATGTTGTACTTCCGGCCTCTACAAAGGAAAGCCCTTCGGAGACCTCCTGGAGCTTTTTACCAATCCTTTCTCTAGCCGCTGCATCCTTGCAAGCAAGCGCCACATTAGCACAAAGACCTTGACCGCCGAAACACTCCCTAAGCTCAAGCCTTGGCCTCTCATTATTTTCCATCCTCTTAGGATCGGTCATCCAACGATAAACCGCATCTCTTTGCTGATGGGGCGGCAGGCCTTGGAATATCGCCCTACTCTCCCCACTCAAAGTCGCTTCAAAATCTGGTTTATGCAACTCCAAAGCTGTTTCAACAAAGACGGCATACTGCCCTGGCTTCAAACCAATTTTGACATCATCCAGTGAAAATGACCCAAGAGAGTAGTAACCAGTCTCTGGAGATTTTGTTGTTGAGCTTACCTCACTACCCCTTCCGCTAGACTCTTCCTCAGTAGACAATAACTCAAGACTTAACTCACTAGTTTTTCTCTCTAATTTAGTAAGTCCTTCATTATGAGATAGACCAGGCAATGACCTAGAGACTTCTGAATCCCCCACACGATCCATAAAACACCCCACCCTAATTTTGCTGCGTTTCTTAATAAATCATAATTTCCCTTACGGTTGATTATAATAAATAATAATTAAAAAGTAAACATAAATGTTTGAATATAAAGTAATTATTTTAAAAATTTAGGAATTCCAACCCCTTGCTTAAAAGTAGGTTCTTGGTTTAAAGGCAGGGTATGACTTCTTTCTTAGGCAATGAGCTTAATACCCCCTCGGAAAATGCAAGGATCATTATTCAGTCTGTTCCTTTTGATCTAACCGCCAGCTATCAAAAAGGGACCCGCTTTGGACCTAGGGCTCTCATTGAAGCCTCTCATAATGTAGAGACCTACGACATCGATACCGACAGCGAAGTGTTTAGGCAGGGAATCTATACCGCACCTGAACTCCTTGCGGGTAACTCCTTGGAGATGATTGCTAAAACTCATGCTGAAACCCAAAAATGGTTAAAACAAGGAAAATTCGTAGCTACACTAGGCGGCGAGCATTCTATTAGCTATCCGTTAGTGCTAGCACATGCTGAAGCCTACGGCCCCCTCTCTGTTTTGCACTTAGATGCCCATGCTGATATGCACCCAGCCCTGGAAGGAAATGAACATAGCCATGGTTCGGTCATCTACAAGATTAAACGAATCGAAAAGGTACACAATGTAGTCTCTGTAGGGATTAGAAGCATGTCAGTGATCGAGAAATATCTGATCGATCCCTCATCGATCTTCTTTGCCCACAATTTATTTCCTCACGATGATTCATGGATGGACCTTGTTTGCCAAAAACTCTCCCCTGCCGTCTATCTCACGTTCGATATAGACGTATTGGAGAACTTTTCTGCCACGGGCACGCCTGAACCAGGAGGGCTTTGTTGGGATCAGACGATTAGACTGATCAAGAAAGTCACACAGCAAAAGAAGATCGTTGGCCTTGATTTAGTCGAATTGATGCCAATTCCAGGCATAAAAGCTCCCGACTTTATTGCGGCTAAAACTCTACACAAAATGCTCAGCCTAGTTTTTAAGTGATGCTGCATTTTTTTTGTACTCGGAAAAAAGGTGTTCGAATTGGGCGATCGCCCCATTGGTGTGTGAGATAATCACTGGATCATTTTTGTACTTGTCTAGATTTTTGGTGATCGTCTTGATTGTTCCCACAGAAAGAGCCCCATGCCCTTTCCCCCTCTCTTTCAATTTGAGGTAGTTTTCGCTGGGAGGGTGTAGAAAGCATTCTGAAAGTTGTTCATGCCACTCTTGGACTACTTGAGCTGTAATCCCAAAACTCTCTTCTTCTTTGAGAGAATGGGTAAGAAAAGCCCCAATGGCTTTCTTATCACATTTATTTTGGAAATAGAGAACCTCATCCTCAAGAACTTTAATATGGGTCTGGGGAGCGTAGGCAAGATGTCTATATTCATGAGGTAAAAAATGCGCATCCACGTAATTATTTCTAACTTCATCTACAAAGGAATGGAGCTTCATTCCTTTAGTAAATGGGTCCTTAATTTGCAGAAGATCCTTAATGGTAAGGCCTTTTTCATGCGTTTTACTACGGGAGATCTTTGCAATATAACGGATATCGGGAAAAAGAGTCCCCAGCATAAAGGCTCTCTTTTCCTCCTCAGTATATTCCTCAAAGTGGTCTAACCACATTTGAGCAACCGTTGCATGAAAGATGGGAGCTGCCGCACGCAACCCAAGTGGAGAGACTAAACAAAGGAGAATAACAAAGATTTTTTTCACCCCGCCAGTATAGTCAATTAACAACTTTTTCTCTATACTGTTTTTTACCTGAACTAGGAGAGGTTATGGAAAGAGAACATGAATACAATTATGCTAAGGCCTTAGGCCAATGGTATAGCTGGGATACTCCCACTGGTCTCGGAATTGGACTTATGGGGATGAGCCTGGGACTAGCCGTAGTCTTGTCATCAGTAGGCCTCCTGGCTCTCTTACTTCATAAGGCCGGACTTTTTTAACCTGAGTTTCGGGTTTATCAGACTACTGGACAAAGAGTTGCGAAGCAAGTTTTTGTCGACTGAGCGAACCCATAGCCTTTAGGCGCCTATGGGTGAGTGAAGAGCCAAAGGCGTTCGGCACAAAATTGCCCGCAAATCGAAGTCCAGTGGGCTTAGAAACCCAAAACTCAGGTTTTTAGCATTGCTATTTGAAATCGGTTCTTATATCCCAAGAGCATGATTGGGATAAGGGGAACTGAGTTTGTTGATCTAACAGGTCGAAGCTTAATGCTTCGCGGTTTTAACATACCTGCGAGAAGGCCTTCTGAATGCGCTGATTTTTATGACGGAACCGATGTTTCCTTTGTAGGGCGGCCATGGCCCCTTGAGGTTGCTGACGCTCATGCGGCTAACCTTAAGAAACTTGGAATGAATTGGGTGAGGATCTCTATCCCCTGGGAGGCTGTCATGCATCCAGGACCCGATCAATTTGATGAAGAATACCTTACTTATTTGGAAAGACTTATCTCGATCTTTCAAAAGTATCAGATCTTTGTCGATATCGACCCTCATCAAGATGTTTTTTCACGGTTTTCCGGTGGTTCAGGAGCCCCTAAGTGGACCTTCGAACATGCAGGATTGATCCCCGAAAACTTTTATGACACGCTAGCGGCAACCACTGATTATGAATACAAACGTCGTGAGGGCCGCCCCTTTCCCTATCTTTTTTGGATTACGAATAACTCAAAACTCGCTTGTATGACCATGTTTACACTCTTTTGGGCGGGTGATACTTATGCACCTAAACTTCCCATTCAAACTTTCTTACAAAAACAATATCTGAACTTCATTAAAAGTGTGGTGGAGCGGATTAGGCATCACAACAATATTCTTGGCATTTCCACGATGAATGAAATTTCAACAGGCTA
>JAJZEO010000051.1:13840-19301 GCA_021847505.1 bacterium | reverse complement strand
AGTCCAATGTTCTCAAGGAAAACTTAGGGTGAGCCAGTAAGCCTGTTGAGGTGCATCGGGGAGGTCGGCAAAATAATAATTGGTTATGATACCAAAATTACCACCCCCACCTCCTTTACACGCAATAAAGAGGAGAGCATCGTCGCCTGTGCTCTTAGCGTTTACGTGCTTGGGGATTAATTGCCTGCCGTTAGATGAAGGGACCAAAATATCGACCCCTGATAACCAGTCTACGGTCAAACCATGTAAGCGCGAGAGAAGGCCATAACCACCTCCGCTAATGTGACCACCTAAACCTACAGAGTAACAGGATCCTCCAGGAATCGTTTTGCCTGAACTTTTATACAATGCTATATAGTTGTCCCAGTTCTGGTTACCCACAGCAGCACGAAATTTGTATGTAGTGCTATTAGTACTATAGGGAGAGCGAAGTTTTCCCTGGGGATCATAATTGGAGCCTGTGTAAAGGCCTACATCTATAATGGCTAACGGCTTTTGGTTGGGGAGAAGGCCTTGAGGAGTTGTGCCAATTCCGTTAGGGAGAGAATTGGGTGTCGCTTGTGCATTGGATACAAAGCCTTCATAGCAATGTCCACCACTACGAACAGTAATCCGGCAGTTGTTTTTCAAAGCATCATTGGCAGCGGCTAATATATCATCCGCTGTACTGCAAATATAAACGTAATCAGCACCAGGGTTTCCGTTGGAAGGCCAGCGTAAATTGTACCCTTTTTTTAACGTGTTGTAGCTAGCATCAGTTCTGCCAATTTTTCTAAAAGCCATAAAATTCCTCGAATATTATATAATTAATTATTTTTTCTTAATTATATAACAAACGGGAATATAAACCCTCACCTGGCTATACCAAGGTGAGGGCATTCATTTTTTTGCACCTGAACAGAATGTTAGTGCGAAACTCTGTTGGTGTCAGGTGTTTGGAAATCGCGATCCATCACGGTTTTACGTCCGTCATTGGCGGCATTTTCGATTGCCTTATCGCAAAGTTTCTGAACGATCTTCGTAAGCGCTTCAGTAGCAGAAGCAGACGTGTTCATTCCTGACTTGTCTTTGATGTACTTTTTTGTTTTGCTGACAACTACAAGTATATCGGTCATAAAGATCCCTAATGGTTGTAAATTTGTTTACTTAATCCTATCAAAATTTCTCAATAAATGTAAGGGAAGATTTTATAAGGAACCTTCTTACAATGTTGTTCCCATGCTTCCCCATATTTATTGGCACATCTCAAATCATCTCGTTTAGCTCTGTCTAGGAGGAGGATAAAGAGGAAGGAGACGTAGAAGTAGGGGTAGAAGTGAACAAATGTAGCAGGGACGCTCCAAAGAAAAGCAGAGAGGATTTCAGGAATGTAGTGGAAGTGTCTGGCAATTCCCCAATATCCTGATGCTAAGAGAAGGTTTTCGTTTTTACTTCCATCTTGAGTCAGGTATTTAGCGACAGTAAACTTGGGTTTTTTCCCCCAAATGTTGATCTCTCCATTTTTCTCACGAAAGACCACCCGCTGTTTGTCGGCCAAATAGTTAATCGAGATAGCAAAACTACCAAGGATAAAGATGCAAAGAGCAACCGAGGTAGGAAGTTGATAGGGATGATTGACGAGATAAAGCACGGGAGATGTATAAACAAAGGGAAGCCATACAAGAACACCCCAGCAAATATAGTATCCGGCATGATCATAGGCAATATCCATAGAGCGGAGGTAGCCTTTCTCCCAAATGAAGAACTTTGTCACATAGATGACCTGCAGAGCTACTGAAATGAACATCGAATTGGATAAACCAAAGAGAAGTTCTTGTTTGGCAGCATAAGAGATGATGATGAGAGGCCATGACATCATAGCAACACGGCAATTTGTAATGTGTTTGATGTTGAGGTTGAAGAGGGTAGGATAAAGTTCAATTCCCCAAAAGAAGTCGAAGATGAAGTTTCCGCTAACTCTATATTCTCCAGGGGATGGTTTGAGCCGTCCCTTTATGTAAAGGAATATGCATAAAAGTGTTCCAAGCCAAAACATGGTTCCGATTAGCTCACCTAGGTGATCGAACAAAATCGTAGGGGAGAAGAGTTTAAGCCCAAAACTAGCGATGGCAAAAGTTGCCATAGTGATCAGATAGCAGGCCACTCCATTTTCTTTATAGGTGGGGATAAAGCCACTTTTGGTTTTTGGGCCGGTGATGATTTTCCCAGGGATAATTAGATAAAGCAGGATTTCAAACACGATGAAAGAAAGGACAATTGTCCAGGAAGCTGGGGTTCCTGTGAAGACCTTGGGCGGGATTTGTGCTAAGATAAAGAAAAATCCATGTTTTTCGACCATTTTATAGAGAAGAGAAAAAGATCCATCAAGATATTGGGCTGTGAACCAGAATGCATAAACTGCAATCGGGAATAAGAGTATAACCAGCGTGGAACCTAATGTGTGTCTTAGCCATTTCATAGAGATTGAATCCTTACTTTCAAGTGGTTTTTTCTTTGTTTGGCGTCCCGTGGATTCTTTGCCGTTACAGGTTCAATGCAGACAAAAGAGGCCCCTAGGGGATGATAAAGTTGAAGTGCTTGCTCATCAGAGCCAGCTTGGTAATGGATATGGAGTCGTCTAGTTCCAGTTGCGAGTTCAGCGTCTCCTGAAAAATCTTGCGTTCGCGGTCTAAACCCATAATCGCTCGCCCATTTAAGATTAAATGCAAGGGCGCCATTCTCCGGGTCTTTCCACTCTGGAGGTATTGGCTTAAGTGTTCCCATATCGTTGTATTGATCCTGAGAAGACATGCGCACAACTCCTGCATGGTTGTCTAGTGCGTAATAGTAATGAAGCCCAGCAATAGTGGGAGCTGTGGGGCTTTCAACGTTCATTTCAACTTCTAGGCCATTTGCTGTGGCTTGAGCATTGAAGTTCATTTCAAAATCAAATCCTTCTAATGCAGAGAGGGGCATTCCCCCATAGGTGTCTTTGCCTGAAAGATGACCAGAGATGGCCTTGTTTGAGGCGGTGTAGTTCCACGAAACATATCTTCCGATGCCGTGAGAGAAAGGCTCATCGGAGCCAGGGGATTTTAAGCGCGAAATGTGGGGAAAAGCTGATGGGTTCGGGACACGAGGAGGATTTTTTCTGTGGTAGAAATGAGGGCCAATTAAAGCGCCCAACCCTGCATTTCTCTCTTCAAAGAGATTTCTTGTCGATTGGTCAATCACTTCAATATCGTCGAACATCAAACTTGTCAAATTCATTCCTTTATCGGGACAAAAGGTCGCTTTCATTAATTTTCCGTTAGTTTGGACAGATTGTAAAGGGACGTCTATCATAAATTAAAAATCTACCGATGCATAATCCAAACCGTGGACCCTTAGAGGTAACACAAGTTTTTGTTTTTAATCAAGGAAGTATGATAGCCTTTTTGCCATGGAACTGTCAAATAAGAGTATTACTCTAACATGTGTAGACCTTTCTTCAACGGGGGAAGGCGTGTGTGACTACGAAGGATATAAAATATTCGTCGATGGAGTATTGCCTGGTGAGGAGATAGAATGTCGCCTCATAGAGAAAAAAAGAAACTATGGCAAAGGGGAGCTCATCCGAATCTGCAAACCTTCACCGTCACGCACAGATCCAATTTGTCCCTATTTTGGGGAGTGTGGCGGATGCCAAATTATGCATTTGAAGATCGAAGCCCAACTGGCATTGAAAAAAAAGAGAGTTAAGGAAGCCTTCATGAGAATTGGGGGATTCGAAGATATAGAAGTAATTTCCATTGAACCAAGCGACTCAGCACTAGGGTATAGAAATAAAATACAAATGCCCCTCTCAAAGAGTGGAGGGCTTGGCATGTATAAGAAGCGAACTCACGAGATTGTCGATATTGAATCATGCTTTCTCCATGAAAAGAAAGGGGACACGCTTTTTACCAAGATTAGAAAGTTGAATTTACAAGGAATTACCCATCTATTAATTCGGAGCTCAAAGGCGGCAGGGAAAAGTTTAGTCTTGTTAGTAGGGCAGAAGAAAAAGAGCAAAGAGATAGTCAATCTCTGTCGAGAAATTGGGAAGTTTGAAGAGGTGGCCACAGTTGTTTACGGCGTTAACCAAGGACAAAGCAATTATGTGCTCCCTAAAGAAGTCGAATCTATTGTCGGGCCAGGGTATATCATGGAACAGGTTTTGGGGATCCAAGTCCGGCTCTCCGCCACCTCCTTTTTTCAAGTAAACCATTCTCAGGCGGAAAAGATGTATGAAACCGCCCTAGAATGGGGAGAAATTAAAGAAGGAATGCCCGTTGTCGATGCCTATTCAGGAGTGGGTGTTCTTTCTTGCCTTTTGGCTAAGAGAGGGGCTAGGGTAACGGCTATCGAAGTGATCCTGCAAGCGGTGCTCGATGCAAGGCAAAATGCAAAAGACAATGGCCTTGAGCTGGAGGCTAAAGTCGGTACAGTTGAGAAGATTATCCAGTCGATTGATCCTGCCGAAGTCGTTTATCTCAACCCTCCGAGGAAAGGTTGTGAAGAGACCGTACTCGATGCAGTCGCTAAAATGAAGCCTTCCAAAATCATCTACACATCATGTGACCCTGCTACTTTAGCAAGGGATGCAAAAAGCCTTTCCGAGAAGGGATATCGAGTGGCAAAGGTTAAAGCATTCGATCTTTTCCCTCAAACAATGCACGTTGAAACCATTTGTTTGTTCGTTAAGATTTAGTTTGATTTCTATTAAGAATCGTAGTAACATCTGACTCTCTTTTACGGAGGTCATTTGTTCAGAGGATTGTTGCTATTGGTTTTTTTCTCTCTTTCCCAAGCGTGGGGGGCTGAGCATAAACTTAAGCAGTACCTTGATTTTTTAGCTTCCCACAAATACTCCTTAGAATCTCCCGGTTCCTATAGAAATGGGGAGATCGAAATTGTCAAAGATGAAAAGTTGATCAAAGAGATCGAAGAGCTCATGATGGCACGTCTTCTCAAAGAAGGCTACACGAAAGAACGGGCTGAAGAAGCCTCTCGGATAGGCATTCTCCAAGAGGATCAATACTGGCTTTGGGTCCGAGATGGAGTCATTTTCCCTACAGGGGCTAAAGGAACCTACAACAGGATCATTTGGAAAAGGGAAATTACCGATGAAGTTCCCCGAGTTGCTGTATTACCTGTGCTGCCCAATGGAAAGATTGTTCTAAATCTCAACTACCGCCATGCGTTGAGAAAATGGGTTCTGGAGATTCCGCGTGGGTATAAGCGGGCTTATGAGCCCAACGAAGAAGCAGTCAAAAGGCAATTAAAAGAAGAGACGGGGTATGGGGTAATCAAATTAGCTCAACTGGGAAATGTCTCTCCTGATTCGGGGTCTTTGAGCGCAAGTATGCCTGTTTATTATGCATTACTAGGGCAACGAGAGCTTTCGAATCAAGATTACACAGAGGCGATCTTGCGACTCGAGGAGTTTTCTCTCGATGAG
>JAJZEO010000051.1:0-13830 GCA_021847505.1 bacterium | reverse complement strand
TTGATGGGATTAGGAAGATTCTTGCTGACGGAAGCGTCTCGCTTGAAGTGAATAAAAAGATCGAGCTAGTCTTTGTCTGTGCCGCCTATCTTGCCTATGCCATTCTCCAAGCAGAGATGAAGGGGCTCTTCCCCTCTAGGAATCTAAAATAACTATACCTTTTGCCAAATTTTTCTTAAGCCTGTACTATGGATTAGAGGTTATCGAATATGGCTCATGTTGCGGTTTTGGGAATCTTAGTTTTTTCATTCTTGCCCGCCCTTCATGCAGTTCGAGTTCCTGTGGATAGACGGGTCAGTCGAGACGACCCTCTTCCTCCCGACAGAAAAGTTGAACAGCAAAGACAAGGGATCGATTACCCCTCACCTTGGGATTGGTCGCAATTCTTTGCGAGAACCAACGGAAATTTTCAATACGACGACTCAAAAAAAATGGGTGATCAGTGGTGGGTCGAAATGGACCAGCCTCTCTACGTCACGCCAGGTACTCTCGAGCACACCGTATTTTTTCAATCACAGGCGATGTTTCAAAAAGGAAAAACCACGTTCAATAACGGGCTATCTTACCGGTATCTTTTCGAAAGAGACCGGTATATTCTCGGAATCAATGGATTTTATGATTACAGGTATCAACAGCAGCTGCAGCGCTGGAGCATTGGGGGAGATTTTCACACGCAATGGTTATTGCTTTGGGGGAACTACTATGGGGGTATTTCTAGCACTGCGACCACTTGGGAGAAAGTGCTTAGCGGGGGCGATGCCTATGTATCCCTTCTCTTTCCTTATCTTCCCTGGTTGAGATTGCAAGCAGGGTTTTATATCTGGAATTATTTAGAGGGAAGCCCCAGTGCGAAAGGGTATAACATTTCCCTAAAGGCCAATATTTGGAAGCCCGTCTACATTGAAGGGGGGCGAACTTCCGATCGGTACGTCCAAAATAACTATGTTCTGGTTTCAGTTAGCTTAGGCTTCCCCAACTACATCGAATTCACCATGTTTAACGATACAATCTCTAAGACGATCATCCCTGCACGAACCCTAAAGAGGTTCATTTTAGATTTAATCAACCGAAACAACGCAATGCGCACCCAATTAACAACCTAAAGTTAGAGGTTAGCCATCAGCGCAGACATCTAGAGAACAGCCGCAACCTTTGCTTGGGGGAATCGCACACTCCAGTCCTACCATTCCAGCAGGAGGTGTTTTGGGTGTAACAAGAACAATGATCCACGTTCCCACCGGTTCTACCTCCACCTTAATGTTGAGTGAAGCGGGAATGTTTTTTAGCCCTAATTTTGCTAGAGCGTTCTTAGGCTTTGTAAGCAGTAGTTGTTTAAACTTTGAATCTGACCTTGCCTTTTGGTTGATTTCTGCTTCAAGCTGCCAGCGGTCATATTTATTATTAGCCATATTTTCTCTCTTTTTTTAATAAAATGTAGAAAAATCAAGATATTGCGGGTAAAGTTCATGAAATTCCCGCTCATACAATTGAGCGAGTTTTATATAATTATGGTTCATCTCTTGTTTGCGCTCATCGGTAGTTTTTGTTGTCACAGGATCATGATGAAGAAAGCGTCCGAAAATCTCCTTAGAATCGCGTAAATACTCCTTCGTGTGAAGGATATGAGCATGCCATACCTCATCAATGTCAGGAGTCGGAATAAAAGCAGTACCCGGGTATTTGACCAGCAATATTAAGCAATTTTTGTAACGCCTTACAGAATCCTCGGCATCTTTCAACTCCCACTGATGTTTATTCACCAATCTTTCTGAAAGATAAGATAGATCTAGGGAATTTATATAATTGATTGCTATTTCCATATGAACAGAATTATAGACTATCTGACATAACACCTAGAAACTCTTTAGCCACATCGAGATCTGTTCTTTGGAAAATGGGATGATTTGAAGGAGAGAATGATTTATCCAAGGAGTTTAAAATGGCTGTCTTGATTGCCTTTAAGTCATAAGGAAGGATGTATTCTATGCGATTATCTAGGGTATAGCTTCCTGTCATCGTCTCTGTGAAGTAGTCTTTTAGGGTCGACCAAGAGGAGGCCACGCAAGGGGTGCCAAGTTTTGCCGCCTCCAAATAGACATAGCCCGGCAATTCATAAAAAGCAGGGTGGCAATAAACGGCGGCATTTTGATAGGCGCTCATTAACTCCTGAGTTGTAAGGCCCTCTTTTACATTGATCACTTCGATATTATTCTCTTTCATTTCCTCTACGGCATTGGTCAAAAATAGGGTGGGTCCCTTGCGGAACTTTTTTGCTGCAAGAAGGCAGGTATTGAGATACTCATTCTCTAAGGGAAAATGTCCTGTAGCGACAAAGACAAGGGGAAGTTCAAGGTCTCTAGCAGCCAAAATGGTCGCAAGCTGGTTTTTCCGGGGACCTATTCGACCAATTTGAAGAATGTACCCCTTTTTTGGCAAATTGAACCGTTTGATGAATTTTGCTGAGTAGCGGTAGGCATCTTTTTCGACATAACCGCTTGTCCAGAAGATGGTGGACGTTTTTGCCAAGGGGCAAGACCTTTGGATAAGCTTTTCTTCCGAAGGGGAATTAGCGATGCAAATCTCGGCTTTTGCCATCACACTTTGGTTGATCAGGGCATTTCTTTTAGGAGCAAACGGCTCGTAGTAAAGGATGTCAGGCATATACTCGAGAAAATGGATTGCCTCATGGGGGTTATCCGAGACTAGAGCATTCGCCACATAAGCAAAAAACGACCGATAGATCGAAGTGTAGAGAAGAAAATCTTCATGAAAAGGGATTAAGGAAAAGGGGCGGTTTTTTATGTGAAGGATTTGTTCTAAGGGAGTTAAATCGGTTGAAATATTGCTTAAGACAATTGTGTCAAAGAAGTCGATTTGGTTCGGGTCGTTGGAAATCAACGCCTCATGCCCTAACTTTTTCAACCCCTGCACGAGAACCTCTAAAGAACGAAAATCCCCAATCCAAGGGCAATGCGGTTTATATTCATAAAGAAACAAGGTTTTCATAGTTTTCGGTATAATCACCTACTATTTATTTTAAATAGCAAACTGGGGGGAGAGAATGTTATACTCGTGATTATGTCGGCAAATGTTTCTTATATACCTAGAACTAAAGGTTTTTTGTATTTATCTACAATCCTTCATGAGCCGTTAGTTTCGCTTTATCCGCTTTTGGCTTTCATTTTAACCAAAAGCATGGGGGCAGTCGCATTTCAAATTGTTCTGTTTACCATGCTAAAGCCAGTAGCTTCAATATTTTCTTTTTACTGGAGCGAGCTAGTTTCGCAAAACCGGCACACGTTAAAAACAAATTTACTAGGAGCGGGACTTTTGGCCCGTCTTCCATTTTTGTTTGCCATTTTTACAGGGAATGTATGGGCCATTATTTTGGGTTCGACCCTCTATATGCTCTTTGTCAGAGCTGCGATTCCTGCCTGGATGGAGATGCTTAAGCTCAATCTTCCCAAAAGCGTACGAGAACGGGTCTTTTCAGTAAGTTCAGTGCTCGGATATGCAGAAGGAGCCTTGATCGCCATCGCACTTGGCTCTCTTCTTGATCATGACACAGCCATTTGGCGCACCCTTTTTGCCACAGCGCTGGGATTAGGAATTGTTGGAGTATTTATTCAAGTCTGTATGCCAATTAGAGAGGGCAAGCCTTACAATAATGGACCCATAGAAAAGGCCCCAATTTCCGTTAAAGAGGCGATCTTGCAGCCCTGGAGAGATGGTATACGTTTGATGAGAACACGATGTGACTTTCGGCGATTTCAGTGGGCTTTTATGGTAGGTGGATTTGGCTTAATGATCATTCAGCCAGTGTTGCCGATCTTTTTTGCCGAAACCCTCAATATCTCTTATCGAGACTTGATGATCGCCTATTCGATTTGCAAAGCATTGGGATTTGTCCTTACATCGACACTTTGGGCAAAAGCGATGAGTCGCATCTCGATCAGCGCCTTCACCGCGCTCGTACTCGTCGGATTTTCCCTCTATCCAGTTCTAATCATTTTGGGGCAATTTTCCATTTTGTGGGTCTTTATCTCCTATCTTATTTACGGAGTTGCACAAGCAGGCAGTCACCTTATTTGGCACCTTTCAGGCCCTATCTTTGCTCAAGAAGAGCAAAGTGCCCGTTTTTCAGGGGTCAACATCATGATGATAGGAGTGAGAGGAACTATCGGCCCCCCACTCGGAGGACTTTTTGCCTACCTATTAGGCCCTATTGCAGTCCTAGGGATCAGCTCTGTCCTTTGCCTCTCGGGTACAATTTCGATGCTCCATAAAGTTCCCCAGCGCCTCCGCACCCATTTTTGAGGTATAAAGGAAATGATTTCGGGCAAAGGCAAGGGCAAGTTTAATTAGATTTGCTTGAGATGAGCCCCAATCGTTTTTAAGTAGCTTCGTTGTACGGAGCGGATTTTGTCCATCCAATAGCTGAGCAGGAGCTTCTTTCGATAGTTGGGGTTAGTTAAGGCATCTTTGTATTGGTTGCGCCAGCGGATTAAGTTTGCCTCGGTAATTTCCTCCCATGATTTGACGATGACGACGGGAAGGCCCTCATAAAGAGGATTGAGAAATGAGTCTTTGACAATCACAATGCAGCCAAGGGTAAGAGATTCCCATGTACGATGACAATCAATGCCATTGCCGGGAGGGCTGATGTCAAAGGCATACTCACCTTTGAGTTTCCAAAGCTCTGAGCGAGGAATCATCTTCTTTAAGTGAATAGCAAAACCAAGAGGCTTGATTTTTTCCCAGATCGTTTCTCGATCTTCTCCCCATTCGAGGTACCTATGATAGCTATTACGCATCGAATCATTGAAAGCAAAATCGCAGAGAGCTTTTAGTTCTCTCTCTCCCGTGGGCTTTAGATGTTGGATGATCTGGTTGAGCTCTCTTTGTTGCAATTCTGGGGTCATTTTAGTAGGGCTTCTATAGCGCTCGGGCCAATAGACACTCGTATGAAGATCTATTCCAATGGGGATTTGGGTTACTTTAGGGTGGGAAAAATTACAGTTTTGGAGAAAAAGGTGGAGGATTTTCGGCGAATTGATCGCTTCGATGATCTCCTCTTTTTCAGGGTAATTATCGGGGAAAGTTGCATCCGAAGTTCCGGCTACTAGGATGATCTTGTGTTTCAATTGGGGAAGCACTTTGGCAACAAAAGCGTAAAGCCAATCTGCCTTTATCCAGACGATGCTTCCCTCTTTGATTTCTCGAAGATAGTGATGCTTGTCAAAAAGATAGCGATCATCCGAAAAGCCCATCCACCCCTCAAATTCCCTTTCAACGGGTTTGACATCGGCATATTCACAGAAACCCAAACTCCAAACTGATAAAGAAGCAGGATAAGCCGAGAGAATGCCATGAATGAGGGTAAAGAAAATTAACCGAGCCAACATGGGATCAGTTTAAACGAGAAGCCTTTAAATTTAAACTCGATTCAATGCATATTTTGCAAGAATTAGCAGCAATCAGAGCCATATAACTGAAAAAGACCCCTACAACGGGAATTACTCTTAAGGCTGATCGCAATGTTTGAAAGAGGTATTGGGCAAGAGAGACGATAATATCCGCAACTTCTCTAAACTTTTCCGTATCTTTTCCACCAGAGACCAAGAAACGGACTAGAACAATGCTACCAATGAGCGCGAAGCCCCCGGCCAATATTCCTGATAAAACAGCGGATATGGCAAGGTCTATAGCGGCAGCCAAAGGCCCTCCGACTACCAGATCAAAAGCCTTTAGGCCTCTTGAATAATGGCTATCTTTCCGATAGTAACTCCATGGATCCTTTGAAATATTGTGTTCATGAACCAAATACTTTTCAAAACTGGGATGTTTTTCAAAAATTTCAGCGGAGGGAAGAGGAGTTTCAAGGGAAAGATTGTGCGCTTTTATCAATAGCGATGATTTGCTCTCTTCACGATCTTCTTTTGGCAAAGGGCAGAAGGGATTTTCTGGTATATTCCAAGGAAAAGTGACTTGAATTTCCATAACGGCCTTGTAAAAGTGAGGGGAGAGAATATTTTCTCCCCCCTTTAAGAAATTAAGATGGATTAAACCGTATCCCTATCCCTATATTCTGATGCGAACGGCGCTGATGGGTAAGCAGCAAACGATGGGTACATTTGGCTTTGAGCGGCTTCTTTTCGTCTTGCTTGGAACTCAGAGTAGGCATTTTGACAAACACCCGCTGCAGTTGATCCAACATAAGCGAGGAAGATACCGACTACAGGCACCACTCGCACTGCTGAGTGGACTCCAATCAATACTGATTTTGCTATAGTAGAGATCATCTCAACAGCTTTCTTAAGTTGGTGAGTGTTCTCAAAGCCGCTAGTTACGAAGTGATAAGCCCCAAGAAGTGCATATGCCATAGAGATTAAACTAGCGCATACTGCCATAAAGACTGAGGTCGCAAGGTCTGCAAGAGCAGCAAGGGGGCCACCAACTACGAGATCAAAAGCGATTTCCATTTTTGTAAATTGCTTATCTTTGTTTCTTACAAAGCTCACAGGGTCCAGGGTGATATTAAACTGATGTCCGAGGAACTTCTTTGCTTTAGGACTTTCAAAACAAGCTTCACTATCGTGACCATTTGAGAGGAAAATCTCTTTTGCTAGTGACTGGGCGCCTTCAAGCATTGTATTATGTGCTTTTAGGAGAGTTAGGCTAAAACCTGTTTGCCCGAAGTCTGCCTTTTTTCTTTGTGGCATGAACACTGGCTTTTCCCTTTGAATCACGTGAAGGGTGGAAAATTGGTCATGAAGGTCCTGTTGATCCATGCCTGTTGGGAATCCCCCGTCCATTTTTGTGGGCATTGCTGATGATGGTTCCATAATTTTTTACTCCGTATTTTTATTATTCATGTTAATACTTTGAAACTTCATGAGTGAGGGATTGGTAGCCACTCTGACAAAGTCCGCTAGCCATCGAAGCCAAATATCCGAGGAAAACCCCCACGATAGGCGTCATTCTCAAGAGCGATCTAACCCCATGCAAGATGTCTACGGCGACATTTGTGATAAATTCCCCTGCCTTCTTTAATGACTCGGTATCTTCTCCTTTCGAAACCACATAGTTGTAAAGTCCAATGGCCCCAACCATCAAACTTAATACGAAACCAGCGATAGAACGACAGGTTGCGATAACAAGGTCAGCTGTAGCTGCTGCAGGACCACTAAGTGTCAAAGCTAAAGCTTTTTGTAGCGGAGTATGTCGTTTATCTGTTGTTAGATAGGCGATCGGATCTTTCGAAATATTATTTTGTAGAGTGAGAAAGCCAGAAAGATTGGGAAAATGTCTAAAAGTAGATGCTGCAGGCGATAGGAGTTGAGCACCCAGATTGTGCGCCTCTTTTAATGTTTTGGTTAGACTTGAGTCGCCTTCGCTCGGGACTTTTATTGTTGGGATAAAGGGAAAGCCTTTTGGCAAATATTTTCCAGCCTCCTCGTGAACATCTCCAGCATTATCAAATGGAAGATGAAAAGTCTTGGCATCCATGCTATCCGGTGTGCTTATATCCATAATGTTTTGCTCCTACTTATTGTATTTTTATAATTACTCTGCTTTTTCCCAATCGAAATCCCCAAGCTTAGAATATCTTGTCGCGCTACTGAAGGGTAGACAAGAGGCGATTCGTTCTATTGCATCGATGATGGCAAGTTCAAGGTGGTCGAAGGTTTGACCGAGGTGGTGACCCACGATGGGGACAATTCTCACTGCATTTCGAGCAATTTGGATGATATCATTGATTATTGTGACTAGGTTATCTTTGATCGTGCTGAATCGATGAGAAAAATTGCTAGTGTTTTCTCCGAGGACGCAGTCATAGAAGAATTTGCCTGTCTCTAGGACTAATCCGAGGGTGGCGTTCAGGGCAAGAGTAGCAAAGGTATAGACTGCATGAATTGTGCGGGCAACGACTTCAAGGGCTCCAGAAATAGTGGTTCCAATGACAAAGGAGCTGATCTTCTTGATCCAAGAAATTTCAGAGTCTTTCCAAAAACCCCCGGTATCCTTGGTAATGCTGTTTTGTTCCCAAACCAGTTGCCCTATTGTCTTATTAATGTGATTAAAAAGAAATCGCCCTGCCATCGAACTATTCGACTTTGTATGAGCATTACGATCCTTTAGGTACGTGTGATAGGTAGAGATTCGTTCCAAAGGAGAACATCCCTGAATTCGATCGTAGGCAACCCGTTCATGCCCCATCACAGTTGTTGGAGAAAGTGTAAATGTCATATTAGCCTCCTAATTATAAATTATTACGCAAAATTATAACAAAAATTATAATTAACGTCAAATTTTTATTTATGCTCTGACCTCTTCGCCAGTTATAAACGATTTAAGCCCATCGTAGGCGCTTTGAGCGATTTCGGGAAGGAAAATACCCAGGCCCGGGATGAGCTGTAAAATCCCTTTAATGAGAGCTGAAACAGCTGGGCAAAGTTCGCTTTTATAGCTTGCAGATAGTTCAGAGGGAAAATTTCTTCTTTGGGCAGGATCATAAATCGACTTTATCCCAAAAAATAGGGTGGCGGCTGCGAGATAAAGTAAAAATGCAGTGTTATAAAGGGTCTCACAGACCCCTGCCATAACAGTACCTACTGTCATATGGAATATCTTACAGCCTAGGGAATATCGATCGCTTAGAACGAAGCCAGCGGGGTATTGTCGGATTTCGGCCTGATTGATGTAGCAAGAAAAAAGGGGGGGGAGATAACTCTCAACCAATCCCATAATTCGAGAATTCAGAAACGAGTGCCGAAGATAGATTTCAAGATCATTGGGGGGGAGGGCTCTTGTCGTAGCTTCAGTGTGATGGTAAAGCTCACCAAGATGAAAAATGTTCACCGAATCATCAATTGATAAAGACATAGCACGCTCATAATTGATATTATTATTGAAGATATTATATCATAATTGAAAATTTATAATCAACAAGATATGCTGGTGATGTAAAGTTTGTATTTTAAAATGGCTGTTTTTCGGTTGTTTTTATTAAAAAAGGAACCAATCGTGAGAGAGGAAGCGGGGAAAGAAGGTAAAATTATGGCCATTTTGGGGTGTGTAGTGAATTACTGCACCAACGATTATAGGTTTTTGGCCCCTTGCTTAGAGGGGCTTAGGGCCATCTCTGATGAAATCGTCGTCGCTGTCTGCGATCGTTTTTTTGATGGGCAATCCGAAGATCGCGAATTGCTTAATATGAGCTACTTAGAGAATAGCTGGGTCCAGTTCGTACAGTATTCTTATGAGGGGGGGTATGGCCTTTATGAGAGAAGAGGAGAGATTGGTGGAGAGGCTCATGCCAGGTCTCTTGCCAATACAGGGCGCTATGTTGGGTTATCGAGGCTCTCAGATCAGGTAGAATATGTCATTTTTGCCGATGTCGACGAGATTGGCGATGGGGTCCAGCTTAAAAAATGGGCAAAAAAGGGGGAGTTTTCTGATGCAATGCTCCTGGCTTCCTATGTTTATTTAGGCCACGAGGGGCGACGGAGTCAGGCCCATGCACATGCCTATTTGGTCGTCAATCGAAAGAAGCTAATGCCTGAGATGCTTTTTAACTCTTATGAGAGGCCGGGCTTCTATAATAGCTTTGAGGGGGATAAGAAGGCGTTTATAGTGGGGGAGGGCGGGGAGCCGATGATTCACCATTATAATTGGGTGAGGTCCCCAGAGGAGCTTAAGCGCAAAATCGCCTCATGGGGCCATCGCGATGAGCGGGATTGGGCCTCTATCATTCAAACGGGTGGGCTGGAGGGGGTGACTGGGCATCAATATAGTGAGGTAGAGCCCCTGCATGACGTGCTCTCCGTTGATGTAGAAAAGATGCGCAAAAATGGGGGGCAGGTGCAGAGGGAATTTCCTCATGTTTCTGTGGAAACCCCTGAGAGTGTGATGCGGAGGATGTTAGAAAAGGAATGGATCATATGAAAGACTTTAGTTATCGGTGGATGCTTTGGTTATTGGTGGTGGGATTTAGCTTTTTTGAGATGATGCTAAGGGTTTCACCGGTTCTCATTGTCCCTCAACTAGGTGTGATCTCGCTTGGGTATTTCTATGCCTATGCACCGCTTCAAATTCCCGTAGGAATTCTGATCGATAAGTATGGAGCTAGGCCTATTTTATTTAAGGCGGCGTTAGCGATGGGGGTTGGGGGTATCGTATTTGCTTTAGCTAGCTCGATGTGGCTTGCTGAGATAGGAAAGTTCTTTTTGGGCTTAGGATCCATGACCGCATTCATCACTATGCTTTTTGTCATCGCCCACTGTTTTGAAAGAAATAAATGGGTGTTTTTGATTGCAGTGAGTAGTTCGATCAGCTTGATGGGAGCTGTATTAGGGCAAGGAGCGTTCGATTATATGCTCAATGTTTGGGGATACCGAGCTGTATTATTGTTTATTGCAATCATCGCATTTGGTTTTGCGGCCCTTTTCTTGCGGGTGGGGAAATACCGCCCCAAATCGTTTCACTTAGATGAGGGGGAGGAGAGGAAGGTGCATTTCTGGCCTGCCCTGAAATCGATATTCAGCAATAGCAAGGTTTGGCTGATTACCTTGGTTTCGATGGGCTTCATGGCAAGTGTTTTATCTTTAGGAGTATCGTGGGGAATCCCTTATCTTATCGCATCAAACAGATTATCGGAAGAGATAGCCAGTTTTGCTACATCGATGATCTTCTTTGGATTTGCCATGGGTGCTCCTCTAATGGCTCACATTGCCGATAAGTTCCACAAACACAGAGAAATCATGAGTGTTTCCTTGTTGCTTTCCTTTATCTCGGTCTCTTCTCTGGTCTATCTTTCTCCCTTGGCCGATGGAGCTGTATTTCTTTTAATGTTCTTCATTGGGTTTTGTTCATCAGCTCAGGTACTTACTTATCCGATGGGAATTGAAATGGCTAAACCTCAACTCAAAGCCACCGCAGTTTCATTAATTTATGGGATGAGTTTTTTCCTTGGGGCCCTACTGCAACCGCTCATCGGGTTACTTCTTAAATTAATCTCAAAAGGGGTTGTCCCCTATCTAGTTGAAGGCTATCGAATTGCATTTACAGTCTTAGTGGTCATTCAAGGTGTAGGCTTTTTCGCTAGTTTCTTAATCCCCAAAACCAGGAATAAGCAACGTGCTAAGCAGGAAGAAGATCTATTTGAACATGCAGAAAGACGCAAAGCAGCTTAGAGGTCTTTTCATAATAACCTCATTCTAAGTAGCATTTGTGTAATTTTGGCATTTTATAAAATATAATCTCTAATAAGAATATTTAAGAAATAATTGGTAATTATATTGGAGATTGCATAATGAGTTCTTCCGAAGATAAAAAGAAAGGCGAAAAGAAGCGCAAAATAAAAGAAGGCTCAACGGTAAATTGTGGGGGAAAGACTTGTGATCCCAGCACTCTGCAATGTTGCAATGGTTATCAGTGCGTACCTGAAGATGCAGTTTGTTGTGCCACCGCAAAGGGATATTGTCCTTCTGGCACAAGTTGTTGTGGAGAAGACCATTGTTGTACTGATACAGAGCAGTGCTGCTATGGTGTTTGTGCTCCATCAGATGTCCTTTGCTGCTCAACAGATCCAAGTAAATCCTGTTCGAAAGGGCAGACATGTTGTGCTGATGGGTGTTGCGACTCTGGTCAGTGTTGCAATGGTGTCTGTTGTACTGCTGGATCTGAGTGTATAAATAATAGTTGTTGCCCTGCTGGACAGGCTTGCAATGGTGTCTGTTGTGCTGCTGGAAGTTCTTGTTGTGGGGGCTCATGTTGTTCAGGTAATTGCTGTGGTAGTAGTTGTTGCGGTGGCGCATCTTGTTGTGGAGGGGGTTGTTGCAATAACGATTGCTGTAATGGTCAATGTTGTTCAGATAGTGAATCTTGTTGCGGGGGTAGTTGCTGCAGTGGTGGTAACTGCTGCCAACAGGAAAACGGTGATCAGTGCTGTGGCGATGATCAGCATTGTTGTCCACCCTATGGTTGTCAGGACTCCGGCTGCGAGGAAGTTTATAGGAAACACCAAAAAGGAAAAATGGAAAAGTAGCTCATGGGTTTCCGAAGACGCAAGAAAGACAAAGATGATCAAAAGCCTAAAAAGAAAAAGCATGATCATAAGCAGAAATTAGGAGCTGGCTCAACGATATAACTTGTGATCCCAGCACTCCGCAATGTTGTAATTTTAATAAATGTGCTCCTAAGGATGCGACTTGTTGTAGTGGAGGTGGGCGGCAATACTGCCCTGCAGATCATCCTCTATGTTGCGGTGAAAATTGTTGTTTAGCAGATGTGCACTGTTGTAACGGTATCTGTGCTCCTGAAGGGGGCATATGCTGCGCTAACGATCCAAAGGGATATTGCCCCGCAGGACAGGTATGTTGTGGTAATGGATGTTGTGCTTCTAATCAGTGTATCAATAATAGTTGTTGCCCTCAAGACCATATTTGTGGGGGTGTATGCTGTTCCAAGGCAGGATGCTGTAATGGTCAGTGTTGCGATGGGGTGTGCTGTTATGAAAATCCTACTTATTGTTGTCCAAATGGAAGTAGTTGTTGCTTTGGTAAATGTTGCGATGACGAGTTCTGCTGTTGCCCTATAGGACAAAGGTGCATGGAACAGGGCATTTGTGGTACCGATTGTAATTAGATAGGGATAGCTTAGATTACCCGAGAATGGTAGAGCCATCGTCCCTTCTTCTTCTTGAAGAGCGATTTTTCTGTGTAGGAAAGATCTTCTCCTCGAATCGATCGCAAGGTAGCATGGAAGGTGACGGTGGCTGTAGTCTCATCGATCGGGGCATTTTCTAAAATCGTCAGATTTTGAAAGGCGGTTGTTTGGGAAAAGTGGGCAATCGAAGATTTCCAGGCGGAGAGATCGGGGTCGTATTGGGGTCCCCCCTTATCCGTAGTCTCAATGATGTAGTCAATCTTAGAGAGTGCATAGGCTGAGTACCTTGAGCGCATGAGCTGTTCGGGCGTTTGAGGGGTTGACTTATGATCATGAAATGGTTTACAACATTGGTCATAAGTAGCATGGCTTTTACATGGGCAGAGCATAGGTTAAGATTCTTGCTGTTTCTGTAAATAAGTGCAAGGAGGTTTCATGAATTTGCCCTCGTTTTTTAGCAACTGGCCTTGGTGGATTCCGATGCTCCTGGTTTTTGGGGCTAACTTGGTTATCTGTCTCGTATTGTGGTGGGTTGACAAGGGGATGTTGCCGAAAATTCGACGGGGCAAATTGATCTTTTCTGCTATTGATAGAGTACTTTACCGTCCGCTACAGTTAATTTTGTGGATTGTGGGAATCTCAGTGGTAGTTTCGCTCTATGCGGACCATTTTTTTACGATTAGCGTCATTCAATTTCTGAAAATTATTTTGAAAGGGGCTGCGATCGTCACCATTTCATGGGTCGCTTTTTTGTTAGGAAAGGAAATAGAGTGGATTTTAAAAGAGAAGAAAAACTTTGATGCAACGACAGTAGAGCTGATTTCAAAACTTAGTTTCATTGCAATTTCTTTTCTTACCCTGTTGATGATCCTTCCTTTATTTGGCGTAAAAATCGCTGGATTGTTGGCGTTCGGAAGCGCGGGGGGGATTATTGTAGGGCTTGGTGCCAAAGATGCTCTTGCCAATGTCATGGGGGGAATAGTCATTGCTATCAATAAGCCGTTTAAAATTGGAGATTGGATTTGTAGTCTCGATGAAAAGATTGAAGGAATCGTGGAACACATTGGCTGGAGGACTACGATGATTCGGCAATTTGATAAGAAGGTGCTCTATATCCCTAATCAATCTTTCTCAAATATGATCTTTGTCAACGCTTCGCAA
>JAJZEO010000093.1 GCA_021847505.1 bacterium | reverse complement strand
CCCAGACAATCCCCTTTTTTGCTCTTCTGAGCACAAACCGAGGAACACGTTTCTAAAATTTGAGCGAACAGTCGTTCTATGCCTCCTAAAAAACCTCTCTATTTCACTAGGGGGAATTTGTTGAACCATCCGTTTTGCAGACCCTAGGCTCCCACTCAGAAACAATCTCTTAAATTGCAGTAAAGAGAAACTCAATAAGGGACATTGTTTTAATTGTTCATTAGAAATCAAATCGCAAAAGTAGGTAAATTCGGGTTCAGAAGAAGGAAACCGATTACCAAGGAAAGTATTAAAAACCACATCGGCGTTTAATAGGGCAAAGCGACGTCTATTTTCTTGCAAATCACCAAGAAGTCCAGTCTTAAATAGCCTAATTATGGTCGTAATCTTAAGACTTGATATATCTAAGGCTTTAAACTGTTCATCAGAAACCAGCCGATAAAAATAGCGAGGCCATAAGGTCCCCCCCATTCCCTGCTCTAAATGGAGTATAACCCTTTGAAATAGGCCTGGAGGAATTAAACTAAAAAGCACCTTGCTGACAACTTCTCCATTAATATCTTTGGGAAATAAATTGTCCAGGGCCTTAGCAGCCATATCAGGAGAGCTATCCAGGGTCTGTTCTACTCTAGCTAAAAAAGCCTCTCTTTCGCCAATTCCAAGCATAAAAACTCCATAATTTGTTCCATTCTAGCAAATTAACTGATTTAAAAAAGGATGATAATTTTTATTTTAACGCAATATACTCATTTTAAGGTAGTTGCGTAAATATCTAAATGTAAAGCTTTTATTTTAAATAAAATCATGTTAAAATATTTACTATAAATAGCTTATAATAATGGGGTTTATGCGGATATTGCTGCATTTAATTATACGTTAAAAAGAGAGCAAAACACCGAATTTTGGCGATCTGAGGGCTCAGAGACCAATGAATTAGCCCGGAGATTAGAGACCCTTTTCCAGGGGGGCAAGCCAGAACAATATAATATCGAAAAAAAGGCTCTGGAAGAACAGGGGCATCAATTTAGGCTAACCCTTGGTAAAGTCTACGAAATATTCCCCGACGAACGAAAAGAAACAGTCCAAGTCAAATTTCAGGTCAAGGGAAGCACCATGACTTGGTATATTGTCGCTCCTATGGATGAAACTCACCAATCCTTCAGAGATGAGGTCTATCAATCAGCCGCTATTGGACACCTAAAAGTAGACAACCACTGCGAAAGATACTGGAGAGGTACCAATTCTTTTCACGTAAAGAAAATGCACACCAGCGAAAATGAATCTCAATTCAATCACAATCATTATCGCGTTAGAGATGATCGTGACATTACCCCGATAGATGTTGAACAACATCTAATGGGCTTCGTTGAGGCACAGAGAACTCTTGGTCTTGTTGATGGCCCCACAGAAAAATTCTTGACTACTGAAGAAGCCTCTCAAATTGTCACTGATTTTAAAATCTACCATACAGTAGTGAATCACGAAGGACCAGCTATTCCATCACAAACCATCGATGGAATTGAATTCAGCCTACCTGAAAGAGATATCTCGATTCTAACGGCATACAAAAACTCACCTGATCAAGTTTTTACTGAAGAAGACATCAAAGAGTGGGAAGAAAACAGACACAAAGAAGAGCCTTGTGTGGGTATTCGACCTGATATGCCTCTTGTTGAACTCTTAATAGCGGTTCAGGATGGCATGCGTGGATTAGGTTCCGAATTGGCACAAACACGTCAAGTAGCAGGTTCAAAACTAAAAGCACATGCCGCTGTCGTAATTAAGGACGATGTATTTAAACCTGTTGAAGTAAAAACAGCCTAAGTATAATCCAAGGCTGTAGTAGGGAAACAACGCTCTTTGGTGAGGGCTTTCGCTCTCACCGCAGAGGCTAGCACCTCTTTTTGAGCAGCAGAAAGAGCCTTAATAAAAGCCAGCTCTCGCCCTTGATCTGTCCATTTTGCATTTCTTGTATAAAACTCTAACACCTCTTGAGAGTTAACCCTGTGAAGCAAGCACCTCTCTGGGCTCAACCCACTACGGACAAAGAGCTTTTCAACATGATCCCTAGTGAATTGGGATAAGGGACACCTCTCAAATTGCTCGTCAGTAATTAAATCACAAAATTTGGCAAAATTTTCTTCGCCTGAGGGAAATTTTTTGTCTAAAAAGGCCTTAAACACGACTTCCGCCTTTAATAAGGCAAACCGTCTTCGGTTTTCTTCCTGATTTTTCAAACCAGTCATAAAGAGCTCAGCCAAGGCCGCTGGAGTTAAGAGAGAGATGTTTAGGCCCCTGATCTGCTCGTCGGTCATTAAAAGATAAAGATAGGAAGGCAAAACAGGCCCCACAGTCGTTTTACTTTGTAAATGTAGGATCAATCTTTGGAATAGGTCCGGGGGAATCAAACTGAAACGGCCCCTGCTTTCCTCCTCCTCTGTAGGGGGAAAAATCTCTCGCAATGTCAATGAAGCTATCCGAGTCTTTTCAGACAAAAGCCCCTCCACCTGGGGGATAATACTCTCTCTTCCTAACGCACTAACCATACATAACCAAGATTTTAGAAAGTGCTGAGGCACACGGGGTGGGGTGTGTGCGCCTCAGCGGGGGTGTTGTTCAGCCAAAGCTAAACAACTAAATCAATCCTTACCATGATGCCTTGATGACACCAGGAATCATCCCTGCAAGGGCAAGTTCGCGAAAACAGAGCCTTGAAATCTTAAATTTACGGTAATAGGCTCTTGGACGACCCGTCAACTGGCATCGATTTCTCTGTCTCACAGGACAAGAGTTTTTCGGCAGCTTATTGAGCTTTTTCACAGCCGCCTCTTTCTCCTCTATGGATGAAGCATAACTCTTAATGATTTTTTTGAGTTCTTGACGCTTTGCATATTTCAGATTCGTCAACTTCGTTCTTTTTTTCTCTTTTTCAACCATCGCTTTTCTAGCCATGTGCTTCAAATCCCCTATTTTTGTTTGGCTGGGCCCTTTTGGCGTTGTTTTCGGTTTGGGTCTTTCTTATTGATCACATACAATCGGCCACGTCTTCTGACGAGTGAATCTCCCTTTAGCGGGTCGGCCTTCACAGATGCTCTAACCTTCATTGCTCTTTCCAATGTACTTTTTCTTGAGCCTGACAGCATAGCAATTGGGCGATTTATTGACAAATATATTTCTCTTACGGTAAACTCACCCTAAAAAAAACTCCATTGAATGAGGAATCCAGATGAAAAGAACCTATCAGCCGAGCAAATTGAGAAGAAAACGCGCACACGGTTTCAGAGCCCGTATGGCCACCAAGAATGGCAGAAAAGTCTTAGCAAGACGCCGCCAAGTCGGAAGAAAGGCCCTGACGGTCTAATTGATCACCGATTTCAAAAATCTTTACGCCTTTTGAAAAAGAGGGAATTTCTCTCTTTAAGGAAGGAATCGAGACGCTTTTACGGCTCCTGTATTAGCATTGATTATGCTTTTTCAGGTGCCTTAGCGCCTAAGTTGGGGATTACTGTTTCTAAAAAATTTGGCAATGCGTGCGAAAGGAATTATTTTAAACGGTCCGTGCGCGAAGCCTTTAGAACCCATCGAAACAGACTTCCCGGAAAGCTCATCATGCAAGTCTGTCCCATCCATGGCACCAAGGAGCCATCTCCCCGCCATGTTGCCGAGGACTTCATGAAACTCGCAGAAAAGATAAAAAATTGACTCATGCGCTTTAATAAGTCTCAACAAATGGCCGTGCTCTCCCCGCCCGGCAAAACCCTCGTCTTGGCAGGAGCCGGGAGCGGCAAGACCTCCGTCATCATCGGCCGGCTTGTCCAGCTCATCGACAAAGAAGGGGTCGATCCCTCCGAAATCGTCGGCCTCACCTTTACCAATAAAGCCGCTGAAGAGATGCGCGAGCGGATTGCCAAGAAAATCGGTAAGGAGCGCGCAGAAAAACTGATCTTATCGACGTTTCATAGTTTTTGTAACGCCATTCTCAAATGCGATATTCACCACATCGGCTATACACCGCAGTTTTCTATCTACGATGAAAGGGACGTGACTCGCCTCCGTAAAAACGTCGAATCCCACCTTGCAGAAGAGTGCACAGAAGAAAAATCCGAAATCGATGAAACAAAACTTTTGCTCGAGATCAAGAAGTCGATGAAAACCTACAATGCTGTCGATTTCGATGGTCTCCTTTCACTCACTCTAGAGCTCTTTAAAAATCATCCCAAAGTCCTACAAAAGTATCAAAACCGCTTTAAGTACGTACTCATCGACGAATACCAAGATACCAATGAAGTACAATATGAACTTGCGGAGCTTCTTTCTGGGAGGCATGGGAATCTCTTTGTCGTGGGGGATGATGACCAATCGGTTTATTCGTGGCGTGGTGCCCGGGTTGAAAACATTCTTAGCTTTCCCTATCAAACTATCGTTAAGCTTGAGGAAAACTACCGCTCCACCCAGCCAATTCTCGATGCAGCCAATGCCGTGATCGCAAGAAATTCAACCCGCCATAATAAGGTCTTATTTTCTCAAGCTAAAGAAGCCGATCGTCCCCGGATCTTCCATGCTCCCAATGAGCAAGAAGAAGCCAATGCTGTCGTAGAGCGAATCCTGCGTCTTAAAAAAGAGCATAAACTACCCTGGAGTGAATTTGCCATCCTTTATCGGGCCAATAATCTTTCGAGACCCTTTGAAACAGCGCTTCTCTCGGCACATTACACAGAAGATGGAAAATACACCCGTGGCATCCCCTATCACATTGTTCAAGGTACCGAATTAACAGAGCGTGCCGAAGTCAAAGACCTCCTTGCTTATTTACGCGTTATCACCAATCCCAAAGATGCCAACGCCCTGCTCCGGATCATTAATTACCCACGCCGAGGCATCTCTCCACAAACCATCGAGGTTTTAACAAAAACCTCCAAGCAAACAAACACTCCGATCGTAGAGCTCCTCCGATCTCCAAAATCTCTCGATCTC
>JAJZEO010000058.1 GCA_021847505.1 bacterium | reverse complement strand
TGGATCACCTCCACCGCCTCCACAACCTCAATGCTGAGTTTGATTATGTGGCGCCTCGCTAATGCGATTAATTTGCTCCTTATTTCTGTTTTTACGCTGATTGTTTTCGCTATGATCAATGTTCATCGTCTCCCCCTTTCCACGGGTTTAAGTAAGACGGCCCATGAAGATATACTCGCCGATGAAGTCGTGCTTGAAAGAGCCACAGGGACCACAAAGGATCTTTGGATGAATAAAAATGGGAAAAGATTTCATTACCATTTGGAAAGCCCTTCTACAAAAGTGATTGCCAGGAATGATCAAAACGGGGCGAGCTATTTTGAAGAGATGGAGGAGATGCGCCTTTGGATGCAAGATCGATTTCTCTCTTCTTCAAAACCCACGCAACAAATTCGATTCATTCAAACACCCCATTCGGTTTTTGATTTTTCTGAGCAAAAACTAAAGACCGAAAATACCTTTATTGCACTCTATACAACTCCAGGTGAGGTTCTTTCTCTCTACTTAAAACCAGAGCAAATCTCACTTAGAGGAAAAGCCGATTCCTTTGACTTGCAAATGGAAAAGGATGGGGCCAATTTTTCTGCCAAGGGCTTCAAAGCACAAATTCATGAACCAGGAGAAGATCAATGAAAACCCTAATTCCACTATTATGCCTAACTTCAGCTACTCTCTTTGCTAATATTGAATTTTCCTCTAATGAAGTCGATGCCCACGAGAGCGAAGTTGTCCTAAAAGGAAATGTCTTGATCAAACATCCCTTAGGAACCTTAGCAGCTCGGGAAGCTACCCTTTTTCAAGAGGTAGCAAACCAAGACAACTCCACTTTTCTTTCCGCCTCTCTTAGGTCAGGTGTCGAACTCCAATTTACCTCTCAACAACCCCTCCATTGTGAGGCAGCAACGATCGATTTTGTCCACAATCAAGCCTCTCTTTCTAAAGTTTCAGTAGGACAAGATCAAATCAAAGCCGACAGCGCTTCCCTTGAGATGGAAAAGGAAACCCTGATCCTTTACAAACCCATAGGGAAAATTGCCAGCAACTTAATCAATTTAACTCGGCCCGATGAGATTTGTTTCAGCTCAAATATCCTCAATTGGGACCGAAAAACTGGCGAGCTCTCTTTAAAAGAAAACATCCTCGTCGATGGAAATTCATTCGGAGCCATGAGATCCACAGATAAGATTGCTTTTGCTACTGAAAAGGTAGATGAGAAACTCCTTTTCAAAGGATTTAAAGCCACGGGAAAAAGTCACCTCATTACCCCTGGCGGGATGAAAATCATCTGTGATGGCTTGATTGAATTTGACCATGACAAACACCACCTCTCTGCAACATCAATTAACGAACCGATTGTCTATGAAAACGGAGAATTGCGCATTGAGTCGAACCAACTCACCTTTGATCAACTCGAGGGCAACCCTAAAATCATCTCTTTTTTTGACCATGTGACGTTTGCTTCTGGCTCCATGTACGGCACTGCTGGTGGGCTTACTTATAAGCCCGATGAACATACCCTTGAATTTTTCTCCCTGGATCAAGAAAATGTCGTTTTTCACAATAAAGAGACTGACTTTAAAATGTGCGCGGATTCCCTCTCAATCACTAAAGATCCGATCACGCAGGAAAACATCATCCAAGGACATGGAATTGTTAAGCTCACATTCGATCATAAACAAAGAGACGAACTCTTGGAAACACTAAATTCATGCATGAACCAATCCTTTTAGAAGCAAAACACCTAAAAAAAACGACAAAATCTCGGCCCATCCTTTCCGACATCTCGTTTGTCATTTTGCCAGGCGAAATCGTAGGCTTACTCGGACACAATGGTGCGGGTAAAACGACTACCTTCCACATTACCATCGGCTTATCTAGAGCCGATAAAGGCTCCTTGATCTTTGATGGAGTCGATATTTCCCTCCTTCCCGTTCATAAAAGAGCCAGGCTGGGAATGGGCTACCTACCCCAAGAGTCTTCCCTCTTTAAATCTCTTTCTGTCGAGGACAACCTCCTCTCTATTTTGGAAACCCTTGAACTTTCTTCCCCCGAGCGAAAACGGAAACTCGAAGAATGCCTAAATGAAATGCACCTGACACATTTAGCAAAAAAACGCTCCCTCTACCTATCTGGAGGGGAAAAAAGACGTGTTGAAATCGCAAGAGCTCTCATCAGATCTCCTAAGCTCCTGCTCCTTGATGAGCCCTTTGCCAATATTGATCCTATCACCATCTTCGAAGTGAAAAAAACGATCCAAGCCCTAAAAGCAAAAGGGATCTCAGTCTTTATTACAGACCATAACGCCCGCGAAATCTTCTCTATAGTCGATAGAAGTTACCTCATTGCCGAAGGAAAGATACTGACTCATGGAACTGCACAAGAATTGATCGCTTCGGATGAGGCAAGAATGTCCTATCTAGGCGCTGACTTTAGACTCTAAAAGGGAAAAAACCTCTACCCAAATCCTCGAACCCAGCAAAATCGTTGAGTGAAAGTTTGTAATAGTTTGCTGCTCGAATAAAATGATTGGACTCAAGTTCTTCCTCAGGGGGATGATAGAGACATATAAGTTCACCAAAGGCCATAATGCCAGCTGTTACGTAAAGCACTGTGACCAAAAAGGCGATTTCCATCATAGTTCTTCTGTCAGTGGACTCATCAGCAATGCCCTTATCAGGATCGTAGCCCTCCGGGACAGGCATGTCGTCTTCGTCTTCCCCAACTTCTGTTGTAAGCGCCGTGTTTTCCACAAAATGGCTACTTAGAATGTCCGCTCTACACAGGGGACAGTTCCCCTTCAAAGCCTCTTCTTCCCGAATGCAAGGGAGGAATATGGAAAATATTTTATTATAAATGGACCCTCGCCCCACTGGCGTTCTCTTTATTTCTAAATATTCTTTGATGCAATGACGGTGAAACACATGCTTTTCATGAACTAAGAGGGGGACATGATCACGCTCATACGGAACCCACTCATCTTCAGCCTCCTCAAGTGAGGCCTGATGAAGCTCTCCATAAGAGTCATACCACCATTGTCCTCTCTCCTCATAGGGAAGATAGAGCATCTCATCCTGACAAATGCCACATTTTACACGATCCATGGGTCTATTATAGGAGAAATTCCAATAAAAACCTGCTAAAATAATTTATTAACTTCTTGTGAATTAATTAACTCCGTGGTATGCTCTTTCCAAAACAAATATTTAATAGGAGAATAACACCATGGAAAGAACCCTATCGATCATTAAACCCGACTGTGTCGAAAAAAATGTTATAGGAAAAATCCTCTCTCGTTTTGAAGAAAAGGGTCTAAAAATCATCGCTGCTAAGATGGTCCACCTCTCAGAAGAAGAGGCCAAAGAATTTTATAAAATCCACGCTCATCGCCCCTTTTATGGAGAGCTCGTCGAGTTCATGATCTCTGGCCCTGTGCTAGTGTCAGTTTTAGAAGGTGCAGATGCCGTACAGAAAAACCGCGACATCATGGGAGCCACAAACCCCAAAGAAGCAGCTCCAGGAACAATCCGCCGCGACTTTGCTGAGTCAATTGACGCTAACGCTGTACATGGATCTGATTCATTAGCCAATGCCAAAACAGAAATCGCTTTCTTCTTTTCAGACAGCGAGATTTGCCCACGAACCTACGAAAAGGCTGTGCAGTAATCTCATAGTTCTATGAGGAAGTTAATGGGGCCTTGATTGATCGAAGAGATTTGCATCATCGCCCCAAATTTTCCCCTTTCCACTTTCCCTTCGGGGTAACATGTTTTGCACGCTAAGCAAAACTTCTCATAATACTCATTCGCTAAATCGGGTTTCATTGCCTGGGTAAATGAAGGACGCCGCCCTGTCTTAACATCACCATAGAGGGTAAATTGAGAAATCACTAAAAGATCCCCTCCAAATTCACGCACAGAATGATTCATCTTTTCATTCTCATCCGGAAATATCCGCAAATTCACGGCCTTCTCCGCATGAGGCATGATCATATCCGGAAGGTCACCCTCCTTAAACCCGACATAGAGAAGCAAACCCTTTTCAATCGCCCCTACGACAACCCCATCGACCTTCACATGAGCATCCGTAACTCGCTGCAATAAAACTCTCACGACAATCCTTTCTCCATTTCATCAAGTTCCCGCATCAATTCTTTCGGCATTTGATCTCCAAAGAGAGAAAAATACTCTCTTTCTTGTTGAATATTGTCAAGGTATCCAAGTCGATCGACAGTGAGGAGTTTTTCTACTGCAGTATCGAGAGTTACTGGCAAGTAGCCAATCGCCTCATCTTTTGCCGGGACCTTCTCCTCAATTCTCTCAAACATCCACTTAATGACCCGGATATTTTCTCCAAAACCTGGCCACAAAAATTTCCCTTCACGATCTTTGCGGAACCAATTGACTGAAAAAATTTGGGGCATTTTTCGTCCTGGCTTTTCTAATGAAAGCCAATGCGAGAAATAGTGAGCCATATTGTAGCCACAAAAGGGAAGCATGGCAAAAGGATCGTGCCTCAATTGTCCTACAGCTCCCTTTGCTGCAGCCGTCGTCTCAGAAGTTAATCCAGCCCCAAAGAGAACCCCCTGCTGCCAATTTTTTGCTTGGACCACTAACGGTTGCAATGTCGATCGCCGCCCCCCGAAGATGATTCCCTCAATAGGCACACCTTCAGGATCAAAAGCCCTATCATCAAGCACAGGACATTGATCCACAGGTGCTGTAAAACGAGAATTGGGATGTGCCGCTAACGTATGGCTTTCTGGTGTCCAGGGATTGCCCCTCCAATCAGTTAAACTAGCAGGGGGCTTCTCAGTCATCCCCTCCCACCAAACATCCCCATCATCGGAGAGAGCCACGTTGGTAAAAATGGTGTTTTTCTCGATCAAACGCATGGCAGAAGGGTTTGTCTTAAGAGAAGTCCCAGGAGCCACACCAAAAAAACCATTCTCAGGATTGATCGCCCTTAAAACTCCCTCCTCATCGAACTTCATCCAAGCAATGTCATCTCCTACACACGTCACATCCCAACCAGGCAAACTCGATTTCATCATAGCGAGGTTGGTCTTCCCGCAACTACTCGGAAAGGAGGCAGCGAAGTATTTCTTCACCCCTTGAGGATTAGTCACCCCCATGATCAGCATATGTTCCGCCATCCACCCCTCATCTCGAGCCATGGTCGATGCGATCCTCAAAGCAAAACACTTCTTGCCAATCAGTGCATTGCCTCCATAACCACTCCCAAACGACCAGACTTCTTTGGTTTTGGGAAAATGAGCGATCACCTTCTCATCACAACAAGGCCAAAAAACATCCACTTCCCCCTCTTCAAGAGGCCTGCCCACCGAATGAACCCCTAGACAAAACTTCGCCCCCTTTTCAATCTCGTTAAGAGCAGCCACCCCCATCCTGGTCATGATGTGCATATTGATCACGACATAAGGAGAATCGGTGATCTCAATTCCATATTTGGCCATAGGAGATCCAATAACCCCCATCGAATAGGGAATCACATACATGGTTCTTCCCTTCATGCACCCTCTAAAAAGTTGATGCAGCCTCTTCTTCATCTCTTGAGGAGCTACCCAGTGATTTGTGGGACCAACATCATCTTCATCATCAGTACAAATGAAAACGCATTCTTCATTTCTTGCCACATCATCAGGATCTGTACGTGCATAAAAAGACCCTTCCCGCTTAAGCCGGATCAACGACTTATTTCTACACATCATTTCAGTGATTTTTTGGAATTCTTCCACCGAACCATCGCAAATGACGACTTTATCGGGAAGACAAAGGGCCTTGATCTCTTCTACAAACTTCATTAGACCTCACAGAATCTTAGTTTCGAAAGAGGTCTATTAACCGATTAAAGGTCTTCTCTTTTTAAAACGATCGAGATATTCGAGCGCTTTACCTGTACCTAAACAAACTGCAAGAAGAGGACTCGGAGCGATAATAACAGGCAAACCACACTCTTTAATGAGCAATTTATCGAGTCCCTTAATTAAGGCACCGCCCCCCGCGAGAACCATACCCCGCTCCACTAAATCGGCAGCAAGCTCTGGAGGACACTTTTCGAGTGTCAATTTGACACTCTCGATGATCTGCTGAATCGGCTCAGCTAAACACTCGCGAATTTCGACCGAGTTGATCCGCTTTGTGATGGGCAGACCCGCTACTTGGTCACGACCACGCACTTCCATCTCCAGTTCATTATCCCCAAGAGGATAAGCAGAACCAATCGTGATCTTAATTTCCTCAGCCGTCCTAGGCCCAATCATCAAGTTATAAGTACGGCGCATATAATTGATGATGCATTCATCGAACTCATCACCCCCGATCCTCAAGGAGCGGCTCTCTACAATGCCCCCGAGAGAGATGATCGCAATTTCAGTTGTTCCACCACCGATGTCGACAATCATGTTTGCTGCGGGTTCATGAACGGGCAAATCAACTCCAATCGCTGCAGCCATTGGCTCCTCGATCAAGATCACCTCTTGGGCTCCCGCTCTCAAAGCTGAATCTTCCACAGCTCGTTTTTCAACTCCGGTAATCCCTGAGGGAACTGCAATCAAAATCTTTGGCCTAAAAATGCTTCTCGCAGGGGTTACGCGCTTTAATAAGGCACGGATCATCCCCTCAGCAATCTCAAAGTCTGCAATAACACCATCTTTCATGGGACGAACCGCATGGATCTTTCTTGGCGTCTTTCCTAACATCGCTTTTGCACGCGAACCTACAGCCAAAACTTCACCAGTCACTGAATCAACCGCTACAACCGAGGGCTCAGCAAGAACAATCCCCTTTCCACGCACATAAACCAACGTATTGGCCGTACCTAGGTCGATCCCGATATCGTTCGTAAAAAGCCCCGTGACATCCCGCCACTTATTGATGAACACTTTTCCCAATCTTCCGATATTCTTTTTAGCAAGTAGTGCTTCTTTCATGGTGAGCTCACGAGTTTAATCCCAAAATTTTTCCCATGTTACTAAAGAGTGGGTTTCCAAGCAATCGTTTCCTACTCTTTACTACTCCCCCAAAAGAATCCCCTTTTCTCTTTACAAAATATTAATCGCGATTCTATTTTTCACCTTTTACACACAACCAATTAAGTCAGCAAAAGAGGTCGTTATGCACAAGTGTTTCAATCTACTGGTTCATATCATGTTACTTTGTACGACTCCATCACTACTGTTACATTCCCAGGCTACCCCTCCCCCCATTCAAGCCATTAAGACAAAAGAGAGAGCTCTTTCCTATGATGAGATCCTCCATCTTATACAAGAACTGCAAAATGGAAACCTTGAACAAGGATGCAATGAGAGTGATTTAGAGAGGTTCAACTACTTTTTTGCCTATTTAGCCACTCAAGGGGCCTTGCCAAACACACCTTTAGTTACGGATATTGGAGAGCTTTTGTATGCGGAAGATCTAGCTCTCTGTGGATGGTACAGCAACCATTGGGAAAAAACAAAAAAATTTGTCCAAAAACACAAAGCTGAGATCATCATTGGTTCTATTATAGTCGTAACAGCTGCTGTTGTTGTGATCTCTGGTGTCGCTCTCACAACTGAGGCTGCCTCATGTGCAGCTCTGGCCGGTGCATCACAAGTCGCCACCTTTAAAGAAAAGATCACTAAAGAAGACCTACTCAGCCCCTCCATACCATTAGAAGAACAAGGCAGAACACTCGGCTCCCTCTTTGCCCATGACAGCTTTAAAAGTCTGGATCTCCCGCCACAACTTCAACATGAAGCCCACTTAACTATCGACCGTAAGTTTTCTACCGATTACGTCCCCATCTATACCATCCCTCAACAAAAGAGCGATTGGACCACACTCTATTTCCAAGAACGGGGCGAACAGGCACTCCAGTATGGTCAATACTCCCAGGCCCTACACGACTTCAGCAAGGTGATAGAAGTAGACCGCCTAAATCCAGACCCGTATCTCAAACGCAGTTTTGCAAACCTTGAGCTCGGGCAACGTGAAGCTGCTATGGCGGATTATCAGATTTACACATCACAAACAGAAACCACCCATCCCTTCTCGATACAAGATTTTAGTGCAGGTTTTACCAATGGCCTTCCGAAAGGGATGTACGCCTCAGGAGAATCTCTTGCCCTTTTTACCTCGGATACTGTGACCCAACCTATTCAAACAGGAAGACAAATATGGGATGCACTGGTGCTCCTATCAGACCTAGCACGGTCTGAAGAATGGTCTACTTTAGGCGAGACCATGGCTCCTGAAATCCACAAGCTCATTACAGAATGGGATCATCTCTCATCAAGAGAGCGTGGCGAGCTGGCTGGATTTGCTTTTGGCAAACATGGAGCTGATATTGTTATTCCAGGAGCTACAGTTAAAGGCATCTCCAGAGGAACACAAATAGCCAAGACTCTAAAAAAAGCCCGAAGAGGATGTGAAGCGGCTGAGCGGATACTTGTTTTGGAATCTACTGCTGGAGAAATCGCAGAAATCCCCCCAAAAGCACTCAAAAATCTAGATCATTTACCTCCAGAATTACAAAAATCCTATCATCTCTACGAAAAGGCCCAAAATTATTTAAAGCCCTATAAGGGATATATGACAGAAGAGGCTGCAAAAGAATTAATCCATCAAGCAGGCATTCCCACCTTTCCAAGACCACCGGGGATTCCTGAAAACTTTAGAATACAACTTTCGAAAAGAGGGGCGGGGATAAAATATGTGGATCCTGAAAATCCTGGCAACAATATTAGAGTGATGCCAGGAAAACCTCATAGCCCCTGGGAGCATCAACAAAAACCTTATGTTGTAGAATATATTAATGGACAACCCATTGATGCTGCAGGTAACATGGTTTTGGATTCAGCTCCAGAAGCCCATGTACCCCTTGAAAAATACACATACAAGGTTGAAATTAAAAGAAGTAAGCCGGGAAATTAGACCATGTTGTCGGATGAAACAAAAAAAAACTTACTAAAACTGTTATTGGGAGTAATAACGGCCTTATCTAATAAGGAACTTCAGGAACGAATTTGGATTAACGGCGAAGGCCCTGATTTTACAGAAACTATGTGTACGTTTTTTGATGATGCAAATGTTGATTATATTTTAGAAAACTACAAAGAATTTGGTCTTACTGATGAGCAATACCGCATTTTGAAAACATTTCGCGATGAGTTTGAAGCTTTTTCTGATGATTATTATGAGGCGTTTGAATTTATAGATACTCCTGAATGGGACAAAATTACAAAAAAAGCCACGGAAGTTTTAAAGGCGTTTAACTATGAGAAATAGAGCGCAGCTTAAGTCACACCGGATTGACACTCCCCTTGGACCGATGATCGCCATTGGCGATGAAGAGGCTCTCTGTTCGCTAGAATTTGAGGATTGCCAAAGGGAGCCCTCATCCATTGTTTTAGGGAGAAACCGCTCCATCGATTCCATAGAAAGGGAGCTCGACCAATACTTCAAGGGCCAGCTAGAACGCTTTGTCACCCCGATCAAAATGAGAGGAACTTCGTTTCAAGAAGACGTATGGTCTGAGCTCATGAAAATCCCTTTTGGAAAGACCCGTTCTTATTCTGATATAGCCGAAGCCATAGAAAATCCAGGTGCTGTACGCGCTGTCGGCAGTGCCAATGGCGCAAATCTGCTAACGATTGTGATTCCCTGTCATCGTGTCATCAATGCGAGTGGGAAAATCGGAGGTTATGGCGGAGGCCTAGATCGCAAGGAATGGTTGTTACAGCATGAGGTCAAATATGCGAAAAGATCATGAACGATGTTTCGGCAATGGTGTCGGAAAAGAGTTTTATGCCGAGTATCACGATCACGAGTGGGGCGTTCCGGTCCACGATGACCGGCACCTCTTCGAAATGATCTGCTTAGAAGGAGCCCAGGCCGGACTTAGTTGGGAAACCATTCTGAAAAGAAGAGAAGGCTACCGACACCTCTTCCACAATTTTCAGCCTGCACGAGTCGCCAAAATGAACGACGCCGAGCTTGAAAAGATCCTAAGCGATCCCTCAATCATTCGAAATCGCCTAAAAGTCTTTAGTGTGCGGAAAAATGCTTTAGCTTTCCTGCAAATTCAAGACGAGTTTGGCACCTTCGATGCCTACCTTTGGAAGTTTGTGGATCACAAACCGATCGTCAATCATTGGAAAACCATGAAGGAAATCCCTCCCCACTCATCGATTAGTCACGCCATTTCGAAAGATCTAAAACGACGCGGCATGTCATTTGTGGGGACTACGATTATATACGCATTTATGCAGGCCGTGGGCATGGTCAATGACCACCTAGTAAGCTGCCCCTCGCGTAGATAACCAACCAAAGGGCTAGCACTACAAGCCTCCATCTAACCTCTGTGCTGTCAGAAAATAAGTGCTACTTGTCCAATATTGTTGTAGATCAGCACCCAATTGCTCTGATGACTTTTCCGAATCAATCCAGTGCCTATTCCTAACAGTGACTTTCGTCTCACCCGCTTTTATATTCTTTTCTTCTATGGCTCGGGATACTTTTGATCTTGGGTGAAACCACTCACCCCGAGAAAGCAGCTGAACAAGAGTGTGCTCCAAAGGAATGTAAAAGGGAGAATCCTTGAGATCAACCCAAGGAACTATGGTGGCGTAGGGGTCCCTTTTCTGGTGAACAACATAAAAAAATACAGTGGCAGTGGGATCTCTGACACATCCAGCAAATAAACTCTCTCCATATGAAAAACTAATGTGCTTTACACCATCGATATCTGTTCGGGTTATTTCAGTTTCGATTTTAGCTGCCCTGTAAAGAATGAAAGCTTTTTGTGCAACGGGATCACATTCTAGGGCAATAGCATTTCGAATTACTTGCGCCTCTCTAGCTCCTACACCCATGGGTTGAGATGCGTAATTAATTTTTTCCCCACTGGATAGACCGAAATTTACAAACAGAGAAGCATCAGGGGAACAGATATATTTTTTTTCTTCTACAGCAGATAGAAAAGTCGTTTTATGATCCTGTAGCACAACTAGATATCTTTCTGTTAAATCAGCGATATCTAGCCCTTTTAAAGGTCGATCAAAATGACCCAAATCTTTCACTAAACGGTTGTTTAAACGATAGGCTAAATGAACAAATGAAGGCTTTTCAGAAGATGCAAATTGCCTATCTACCACATCGATTAGATGCCAGCAAGTATCAGCATTTTTTGATTGATGTCTATCTTTTCCCGTTCCTAAGCCCAAATATGGTCTAATGAAATTACTCAATCGACTCAAATAACCAAGAGGGGGTTGTGAGACAGAGCTGGGTCGATAGTCATAGTAGGTCCATCCCTGCTCTTCACAAGAGGAGATCTTTTCTTCCTCAAGAGAGGCCACAATATAACCCAGCTCATAGAGCGTCCTGGGAATAAAGATAATCCCTACGTTTGGATGTAGGGCTTCTAATCGCGAAGAGAGTTCTAAAAAAGACTCCCCAGAACTCACCCTAGACTGAATACTTGTCTCCCCCAGGACCTCAGCAAAAACCGCTTCCGGAAGGACAGTTTTATCAATCGAATAAATAAGATATTCCCCATACCCCTCCTCTACCCCCATCGTAGAAGAGATAAGCTGATCGTAATTTCTCTTTAAAGAAAGACTATCCATTAAAACCCCACCGTCGTAAAAATCGATACGGCATTATACTATAAATTTATAATAAATTTCAATTTTTAATTATTATGTTATTAACATTCCAGGCATAATTTAAAAGGGACTTGAGAAGCAACATACTGCTTATCAATAACTTTCGGCTCAATTGCGTTATAAGCGCTTTTGAAACCCTGATTTCTTGACTAAAACCTAAACATCGTAGCTAGCTGACGCTAAGCTAGTTGCGCTTAGAGTCCAATATATTCGACTTGTCTATAAATTAATAATTTTAATTAATTAGAAAAATTGTTATAATTTTTAAATAAATTTTAAAATCATAAATAATATAAATGGAGTAGTTATGGACATGACACAAATTTCAACTGCTGAATCAAGGCGAAATCATTCGTTGGAAATACTTGCTCAATATCATGATATGGTCAAAGACCCTAAAATGCGGGGCCGTAAGGTGCGTCTTACTATTAAAAAGGACCAACTGGCTGTAGTGGTAGACAGTGGTATTTTAGGCAAAATGGTGAGAGGTGCCTCTGTAATGATTAATGATGATAAAGGCGAAGTCCAACGGTTGCTCGCTAAACATTGGAATGAGGCAGTTGATTGTCCGATAAAAACAGACGAAAGATCGCAACAGATTTTTGCTAAGGCAGCTCTAGGTTTAGAAATACTTTCTGGTTCTTCAGAAAAGAAAGGAGTTATTTTCGGTGAGATTTCAGGCATCATCAATGGTGCAGCACGACACGCTAAAGCCCAACTACTAGAGCTTGGTGCTGGAGATAGTGGACTTAGTCAAAACGCATCCTCATTAGAAGACCTTACCACTGATGACTGGGTTGCGGTTGATCGATCTATCTCTCCCTCCCCCACCGTTGAAACAGCACTACTTCCAAATGTAAGCGCTGCTGCTGAAGCAGGCTCTTCCTTGCTCGTCGATGAAACAGCAGCAACACCTCCAAATGTAAGCGCTTCCGCTGAAGCAAGCTCTCCCCCTCCTACCCATAGCATAGTACTTCCAGACGTCTCTGATCCTAAAAATCAAATACCTTACCCTTTACTTTCATTGTTTGGTTTGCCCACATTTGGAAATACGGAAGGGACATTGCGTTCGTTCATCCTGGATGCTGATAGGATCGATCGAACTGCTAAATCTTTTTCAGCGATTGATGCCCACAAGGACAAGGCAAGTATTTTAGCAAGACATGGTGTTTCTGTTGAAGAATTTGACATTTTAAAAGGGATCATCGATTTCCTAGATGAACTTACAAACGATCTGGACAAATACAAGAAACATTTCATTCTTAGCAAGAGTCTTGACAGCAGCACTAGAGATGCCATTTTCAATTGCTTGCGCGACAAGAAGCCCCTTCCAGAGAGCTTGAAGGAAAGTGTTAGAACAAAAAAGAAAGTAGCGCTTTAAATTTAGGCCAATTGGGGATAAGAACCAATGATTCTAATGCAGACAAGCGCTCACGCGTTATGTCTGCAATAGCTCGAGCACATCTTCCCAGGTGAGTTTTGACATCACTTCATCATCGGAGGAGACGACCTTCTTCACGATCCCCTTCTTACGCCGCTGCATCTCGACAATCTTCTCCTCAATGGTGTTGAGAGTGACTAGCTTGTAGACAGAGACGTTTTGCTGTTGCCCCATGCGGTGAACGCGGTCGGTCGCTTGGTTCTCTACGGCAGGGTTCCACCACATGTCGTAGTGGATCACGGTATCGGCTCCGACCAGGTTGAGTCCTGTACCGCCTGCCTTGAGAGAAACTAAGAAGACAGGGATATTTTTCGATTGGTTGAACTCGTGAACAATTTCTAGGCGATTTTTGCTTGCTCCATCCAAATACAAGAACGGAATCCCCTTCTGCTCAAAGTCGGTCTTCATAATTTGAAGCATTTTGGTATATTGAGAGAAGATGACCGTCTTATGTCCCCCTTCAATCAACGTATCCAAGAGGTCGCACAACATTTCATACTTAGCAGAATCGCAGGGCTCAGCTTCTTTCTTAGCGAAAATAGCGGGGTGACAGCAGATCTGCTTCAACCTTGTCAAAGTGGCCAAGACGTGGATCTGAACTTTATCGAATCCATCTCTTTCGACAAGTTTGGTTAACTCGCCAAGCGCCGAAGCCGCATACGATTTGTATAGCTCCTTTTGAACATCGGTAAGCTGACAATGGTAGACAAGTTCCGAAACAGGAGGCAAATCTTTCAACACATCGGCCTTCATGCGGCGTAAGATGAAAGGAGCCACTTTTTTGCGGAGATATTCGAGGTTTTTTTGTTGCTCCTGACCTGCCACACGAATGTACTTTTCGACAAATCGATCATAAGAACTCAAGAAGCCTGGCATGAGGAAGTCAAAGAGTGACCAGAGTTCATCGAGCGAGTTCTCTATCGGCGTTCCCGACAAGATCACCTTGTGGTGGGCATTCAACGTCTTGACTGACTTAGCGTTTCTTGTTCCTCTGTTTTTAATGTGCTGCGCCTCATCGAGAACCACATAAGCAAATGTCCATTCCTCGTACTTATCAATATCTTTCTGTAGTAAGCTATACGAAGTAATAATCACATCATATTCATCGATTCTCTCAATTAACCTCTTTCGTTGACCGGGAATGCCATCGATAACAAGAGCTTTTAAGCCACTATTGAATCGATGCAACTCTTCTTTCCAGTTGTAGAGAAGCGAAGTGGGGCAAACCACAAGCGATGGCTCTTTCATCATTTCACGATTCTGTGTAAGCGCCACAATAGCCTGAACTGTCTTACCCAATCCCATATCATCAGCCAATATCCCATTGAGGTACATCTTACGTAGTCTCTCGAGCCAATGAACCCCATCCGTTTGATATGGTCTAAGATCTGCCTTGACGGTTGTTGGAATGGCAGAAAATGTTACTTCCTTCTCACCGAGCATCTGTTGTCTGATTTCAGTCAATCTCTTAGAGATAGAAAACTGCACGGGAAGACCTTCAAATTGCGCAGCATCAATATTAGCCAATGTCCAAAGTGGGCAGCGTAACTTATGGTTATCAAATCTTTCGATTCCGAGCTCATCGAAAAGCTGGACCACCATTCCGATCCGGTTTAAATCGAGCACCAAGATTTTCGGAATTTTCGCTGAACCTTCTTTCTTTTTTCCTTTCTTATTCTCTAATTCCAAAAAGGCTTTCTTAGAGATCAAGCACTCCCAAAGCCGATCCAAGCTGACTCCCAGCAAATCTCCTTTCACTGTCAATTGAATATCGTAGACATCCATTCGATCGGTGTGAGTAAGATCCAAGACAAATTCACTCTTATCATAAATAAATTGATCGAGAAGGTTTTGAGGACAATTAAATTGCACATTGCTCTGATTTCGCGGAATCACCTCAGTCATAAACTCAACAATTTTCTTTTCTGACTTGGCGACAAACGTTTGATTCTCTGCATCGTAGACAAAGTCACGGAAAAGATCTTCCATCACCTTTCTTTCTTCCACCAAGTTTCTCGCCAATATCCCATCCTTTTGAATAAAGGAAATCAGATGATCCTTGGTTAACGACTCTGCTACAGCGGGAATTTCAATCCCATCGTAAAGAAATTTAATTGTTGCTTCCAATTCCCCATCCAAAAAGGAAATATCACAGATCGCCTTCAAAGGTCCCACAAAAGGAATCGTTGCAAATTTATTGATGCATTCCTGGTTGGTGATCTCAGCAAATTTTGACAACTCAGGAAGAGAATTTTCCACAAAGGTCCCAAAAAGCGGCTCAGGGATGGTAATCTCACGAATTTCGGACAATTGCATTAAGTGTTGTCTTGTGACTTGTGGTAAAAATCTGTAGTAAACGTGATCGTGAATCATCCCCGGGAAAGCTGCCTCATAGAAACTTACCTCTTCAAGCATCACCGTCCTATTTGCAATACTCACCGTAGGATTTAATAAAATTTTTGACGCCGGGGGAGAAATGTACTCCAAAGCCATGTTAAAAATCGCTGGCTGGTAAGAAAATCTTAAGGGTGACTCCAAACTTCCTTCGTAAACACAGGGCAAAACAGGAAGCTCTGCATCTTCGACCTTTTGAGCTCGCTTACTAACACCTCGGTTAGCCACGTCAAAAGCAGCTGCAAGAATCAATCCAAACGACTTCATTTCCATGAAAGCTGATCTTTGACCTCGCTCGGTCGTCGCCTTATCGTGAACCCTTGCATAATCGATTAACATCCGAATAATCTCGCGAAACTCGGCACTAAACGATTCGGTGGTAAATAAATATCTTTTCCCCCCAATAAATAGGGGCTCTTCATAGCGAATCCCATCCAAGAAATCTTTTGCCACAGGAATATGCAATGGTTTTGACCGGGAAGGCAGTCTAAGAGCCAGCTGTAGTTCTACGATTGGACGAACCTGCGCCTCCATCTCGGGAATCGAATAAATCATATTGATTTCTGCCCGATCGACCTTCCCCTCTTCTTTAGGAAGGAAAAATGGAGATTTGGACAAAATTTTTGATGTCACAATGTATTCTTGCATCAATTCGCGCAAATACTGGACATCTTTTCTCTCTTCTTCTTTGGTAACAGCTTCTTTTACTGCCTCAAATAATTCAACTTTTTGCTCTTCATCTAATCCCGACTCTGCAGCCAAATGTTCAAGGTTATTCTCCTTTGAATATTCAACTAAAATCCCATCGAGGTTAGCCTCTAGATAGAAAAGGAGGGCTGCCAAATGCTGGCAATCATAATGGTAGGGGCAATCACAGTCTGAATCAATCGTCTCACATTCATTTCGGTCGATTTCAATGACGCTTTCATAAGTGTTGTCATATTGTCCGCCCACTTTTGCACCAATCCGAAGGGTGTCTGAATCAATATGGATAATTTTAGCGGAAAAAACTTTTTTATCATCAAACAGCTCTTTTCCCTCTCGCAAAACACTCTGGGAGAAATCCTGCTTTAACTTTCTGACATTTAGCATGGTCCCTTCAACGTTGGTGAACGCAGTCTACTACATCCCTTTTTACAACTTTTCACCTTCATTCTGCAAGAAAAATTCACCATTTATTGATTGCTTCTTGCAAAAAAAAGTCTCTCCTCCTAGAATACTCAGATTTACCGTGCGGGTGTAGCTCAGTGGTAGAGCATCACGTTGCCAACGTGAGGGTCGTGAGTTCGAATCTCATCACCCGCTTTTAAAATTTAAATATCGAGTAAGCATGACAACTCAGCAAGAAAGTGCCCAAAAAAACGAGCTCCATTCCTCTAACCACATTAAAGTTGAAGTGAAGAGAGAGAAACATTGCCACGTCACCCTTGAAGTTGAGGGGGACGCCACTTTTGTGAAAGAGGCAAGGAAAACGGCTCTACGGGACATTGCTAAGGAAGTTTCAATTCCTGGATTTAGAAAGGGCAAAGCCCCCGCCTCTATCCTCGAAAAAAAATTTCCCGAAGCAGTTAAAGAAGGGACCGAAAAAGCCTTTGCTGATCATGCCTTCTTCGAAGGAAACAAACTTGCTAAAGTTCCCGTCCTCAACGGAAAGAGCAAAATCACCTTTAAAATGATCTCCTTAGACGATGCAGGAGGCAAAGCATCCTTTTCTTTCGAAACAGAACCCCGAGTTCCTGACATTGACATCAGCAAATTCAAACTAGACGAGATTAAGGAAGAAAAAGTTGATGATGCCAAGGCAGAGGAAACCATCGACAGCTTGCGCATGTTCTATGCTACTTGGAACACCGTCACTGATCGTCCTGTTCAAGAGGGCGACTTTGTTGTCCTTGACATTGATGATCTCGACCAAACACCCGCCGTCCAGGCGTTTTCCAATGCCCGCTTTGAAGTGAAAGAAAAGAAAATGGCCCACTGGATGCAAAAATTGGTGATTGGCAAAAGCCAGGGGGAGACCGCCGAAGGAACTAGCGAACCTAACGAAGACGAATCCGAAGAGGTCAAAAAAGAGTTTAAAAAGAAAAAGGTCAGAATCCACATTAAAACTATTGAAGAACCAGTCTTGCCTGCTCTCGATGACCAATTCGCAGCTAGGCTTGGAGTCGAAAGTAGTGCGGAAATGAAAAAAAGGATAAAAGCCCTTCTTGTAAAGCAGGAAAAAGACCGCGTAGTCGCAGAAAAGCGCGCTTCTATTTCTAACCAAATGCATCAATTGTATCACTTCGAAATTCCCGCCTCTATCCTTGAGCAAGAAGCCAACCATCGTATGACCTCTCTTCTTAAACAGCCGGGCATGACCAAAAAATGGAATGACGAATTTACCCCCGAGCAAAAAGAACAGAAGAAAAATGAGATTAAAGAAGACTCTGAAAAGGCAATCCGCCTCTTTTATGTCTGCCGAAAAATCATTCATGAACAAAAGCTTTCTGTTTCTGAAGACGAATTAGCCCCTTCATTCGATACGATGCTCGATATGATGTTTGCAGACCCAGCTCGGGTTAACTTCAGAAATCAGTCTAAGCAACAACAAGCTTTAGAATACTCCAAATTCATGATGGCAAAAGCACAAGACTACATTATTCATGAATTAGAAAAATAATGGCTTGACTTGAGAGAGATCTCAAGATTATAAACTAACTTAGATCTGACATGAACTTGCTGGAGAATATTGTTTTATGGTGCTAATCCCCTATGTCATAGAAGAGACAGCTCGAGGCGAGCGATCGATGGATATCTATTCGAGGCTACTCTCTGACAGAATTATCTTTATTGGAACTGAAATCAATGATCAAGTCGCTAACAACGTGATCGCTCAACTTATCTTCTTGAGAGCCAGTGATCCTAAAAAGCCCGTGAGTATTTACATCAACTCTCCTGGTGGACTAATCTCCTCAGGACTTGCGATTTATGACACTATGCAATACCTCGAGTGTGAAGTGAACACTTATTGCATAGGAATGGCCGCATCGATGGCTGCCCTGCTCCTCTGTGCTGGGACCAAAGGGAAAAGATACACCCTCCCCCACAGCCGACTTATGATCCACCAACCTTCAGGTGGAGTAGGGGGTACTTCAGCGGATATTGAGCTTCAAGCAAAAGAAATTCTCATTTTGAAGAAGCTTATTTCAAAAATTATTTCAAAGCATACGGGTCAACCCTTCGATAAGGTCGTTGAAGATTCTGAAAGGGATTTTTACATGAGCGCCGAAGAAGCGGTCAGTTATGGTCTTGTTGATTCAGTGGTCATTCCACAAAAAGAAAAGCTTTCGACCTCAAGTGCCAAACCACACATAGCAGAAAGGCCTCATGTCAACACATAATAACGTCCCTAAATGTTCCTTTTGTTCTCGGCCTGAAGATAGCGTAGATAAGCTCATCTCCGGTCCTAACGCCTATATTTGCGACAAGTGCGTAAGGCTTTGCGTTGATATCGTTTCCAAAAAGCCTGTTCAATATGAGATGAAAATCTTGAAACCCAAAGAGATCGTCGATAGACTCGGCGAATACATCATTGGGCAGCAAACCGCTAAGAAAACCCTCGCCGTAGCCGTTTACAATCACTACAAAAGATTGCGCGCGCTTAATAATGCTGACAGCAACATCAACTATAGCAAATCCAACGTTCTACTCCTCGGCCCCACCGGCTCTGGAAAAACTCTTCTCGCAAGAACCCTTGCTGAAATCATCGATGTCCCCTTTGCTATTGTCGACGCTACGACACTCACTGAAGCTGGTTACGTAGGTGAGGATGTTGAGAACATCATCCTACGTCTTCTACAAAATGCTGATTATGACCTAGCGAGAACAGAGCAAGGA
>JAJZEO010000037.1 GCA_021847505.1 bacterium | reverse complement strand
AAGACGGTAGATTTCTTTGACAGCTTCTGGAAAATCAATTTTAGCTGAAAGGCCGTATACGGTATCGGTGGGTAGTGCAACAACCCCTCCACTGAGTAGTTTCTCAATTGCTTCTTCATTAGAAATTTTCATCTATACCCCTCGCGATTCAAAAGTTAGCTTTTTCTTTACGGATCCCCAACATTTTGACCCCACTGCATCGCCCTTGTCTTAGAACAAGGGGCTGCTTCGTGGTCGTCTTCGACTGATCAAACTGTTGGGGCTACGTTTTGAAAAATCCCAACTTTTGAATCCCTCTGGGTATAAAAAACGATAGCGATTTACTAAGTTTTTTGTCATGATGAAAATCATGAAAACTAAACTTTGCATCCTTTTCGGAGGAAAATCGATTGAGCACGACGTCTCAATCTTATCAACAAAGAACCTCCTGCCTAATTTCAGACGTGACCGATACGAGGTTATGCTCGTAGGTATCGATAAAGAGGGAAACTGGCATCTTTCGGATGAAACATGTCAGATGAGTAACCCACGGCCCTTTTATGAAGTGCTTGCGAAAATGGAGAAGTGGGGGGTCGATGTGATATTTCCCATTTTGCATGGATTGAATGGGGAGGATGGCACAATCCAAGGACTTCTTGAGGTGATGAATGTTGCCTATGTGGGTCCCAATGTTTTGGCTGCCGCAGTGGGGCTTGATAAAGACGTCATGAAAAGGCTAGCTCGTGATGGCGGGATCCCGATGACAGATTTTATTGCTTGCATCGATTATCCCGACTACGAAGAAGTCAAGGAAAGGCTTTCTTTGCCTATCTATATTAAACCAGCTTCAATGGGTTCAACACTCGGCATTACGATTGCCTACTCCGAAGGGGAGTTTGCAAAAGGGTTTAGCGTTGCAAAAAAATACGATCACAAAGTGATCCTAGAAAAGAAAGTTCGAGGTAGAGAGTTTGAGTGTTCTGTCATTGGGCTCGATAATCCTATAGCTTCGTTGCCTTGTGAAATTGAAGCTAAAACAGGCGTTTATTCTTATACGGGTAAATATTTTGATCGATCATTGACAAACTACATATATCCTGCTCAGATAGACCCCAGTTTGGTGAGGAAGTTTCAAGAGATGGCCCTCAAAATTTACAAGCTATTGTGCAGTGAAGTGATGGCTCGTGTCGACTTTTTCTACACCGAAGAAGGAGAGATCCTCTTCAATGAAATCAACACCATCCCTGGGTTTACTTACATGAGCATGTTCCATCGGATGTGGGAAGTTTCAGAACTGCCCACTCCCGATCTCGTTGACCGGTTGATTGAATACGCCTTCGAAAGACACCATAGAAAGCTCTCTAAAGAGCATACCTTCCAAGAAGAAGAGCTATTAGTGTGATTTAATCGTCCGAATTCCCGACTTTACATAGCTATCTATGGAGCCAAAGGAATAATATAGCTCTTGCGTACGAGACAACGCAATGGCCTTACATGCCTTAAGAGCCTCATCCTTGGTTTTGGCGAGGACAACAATGGTTTTATAGGTCGTAAAATCTTTTGGTTTTGTGAGCAAATCGACTAAGGGCAAATTGTGAGTATTATCGATATGTTCTGCATTGTATTCTTCAGGTGTGCGCACATCGATCATCAACAAAGAAGAATCGGGCAACTTTTGCAAAAACTGCTTAAGATCTGCAGCATCAATTTTCTTCATTCGTCAATTCCATCGCCAATTCTATCATCACCTTCCTCATTATCAACTATAGGTTGATTATGAAACAAGTACCTTTGTAATCGTGAGTGGAAAAATCCCACAACTCAAGAGATTCCCTCATCTTCATGGGTACTATGTGAAGAGTTAATTGTGGTCAGTCGAATTGTCATCATCGTAATTGCCCGTTGACTAATAGCCAGAGAAATCATACGTCTACGATGCTCAAAAGCATAAACAATCAAACGTCGTTCATGTTCTATACTATCTGCATGCCGTTCATTTTCAAGTTGGAACTGAGTTAATAGAGTGTCTGCATCTGCTAAAAATCTTGCAATTCTGGCTTCTGAATCTGTTTGAAGTTGATGAGGAGGGGTAGCTAGATTTGCTTGAAATAATTCTTCTAGGGCGGCCATCTCACTTTGAAATTGTGTACGTAGTGCTTTCATATCACTTCTTAATTTTTCAAGGGCTTTTTCTCCAATATCGGTCTCATGAACTATTTCCGCATCTGCTTGATAAACCAGAGCAGAAAAGGCCATCCGTTCATCATGCTGTATAGCTCGAGCACTCGTACTCATTAAACGTTCTAAATCAGATGTAAAACATTCTGTTGCAAAGTGGACTATTCTCCAGATCTTTGCGCAGCAAGATAAGTCTTCACTCTTTGGAGAATCGTCCTTAGTTTGTACTTGGTTGTGTATAGTAGGGTGAGTCCGACTTTCAAGTGTGTTTAATTCCATAGTTCTCTTTTTAACATTTTATTGCTAAAGCGCTTGCCTGTCTAAAGAGGGTCTCTACGCTTCACCTAGTTTTAAAATAAGTTTTACTATAGCAGAGGTTCTTTAAAAAACACTACTCAAAAAAGGGGAGATCCTCCTATGATTATTTCTGTAACATCAACACTTATAGGAGATTAACGATGAGCGCGCTCTTAAAAAAAGTTTTACTAGCATGCCCACTTTTGTTTGGTTCGTTGTATGGGGTCGAGGACGAGGTGAGGATTCTCCCTATTCCCACGCATGAAGATGAGGTAAGGATTCAGCCAATTTCTACTTTTGAAGATGAGCAGGATGATGATGAGATTGATGCTCAATGGGAAGGGCCTGTCTCAGGACCTATTGAAGATGTAACTTCTGAGTTCGTCGACGATTTTCCCAAGGAAAGGGAAGAAGGTCCATACGATCGTGAAGAAGATTTATCTATAGACGATTAGGACAACAAGTATTCTTTGCCCCATAAAAAGCTTGTTTCATAAAAAAGATTTTTTCTTTATGGAAGGGAGAGACGATCTTTTTGGGGAATTATGGGGCAGAGTTCGAAATTTATCAGAAAATGGGTTTGTCCTTCCATCCTTCTCCTCTCCCTAAGTTCTTGCTCGAGTTGGTCTTCAACTCTCTCCAAGGTGAAAATTCAGAAAGAGATCGAACTTAAAGAGAAAACTGACCAGGCATTGGCCACCAATGATTTCCGAAAAGGGTATTGGCCCGAAGAGAAATGGTGGGAGATGTTCGAAGATCAGCAACTTTCCTCATTCATTCAGATCGGAATAGATACAAATCCCTCATTAAAAGCCGCCGAAGCTAGAGTTAAACAGGCTAACCAAGAGGCTTTTGTTACTCGTGCTAAATTGTTTCCACAGATCCAGGGCTTTTTTAACTACCTGTATACGTTTTTAGGAAGAAAGGGGTTGCCGGCAGCGCTGAAAAGTTTTAATCCCAATTACAATCTGTTTGCGCTGATGCTCGATTTCACCTATGAGTTTGACTTTTGGCGCAAGAACATGAATGCCTATCAAGCGGCATTAGGGGCGGCAAGAACCCAAGAGGCGATCAATCAGCAGACTAAGATGATTTTATCGGTCTCCATTGCAAAGCAGTACTACGATCTACAAGCTAATTGCACCAGGATGGCGATTCTTCAGGAGATTTTAGAAAATAAGACAAAATTGTTTAGGCTCATTGAGCTGAGGCGAGAAAATCGCATCGATAACTTGATTGATATCAACAACGTCAAGCAAGAAATTCTCTCTTTACAGGAGGCTCTCGCAGGGCTTGCGGGTGAGCTTAAGTTACAAAAGAATCTCCTCATTACTTTAATGGGTAAGAATCCTGCAGAAGAGATTAAGATTATGACGATTTGGGATCTACCTAATAAGACCTTTGAATTGCCAGATTCGATTGGGCTGGATCTATTGGCCAGGCGCCCTGATTTAATGGCTCAGGTTTGGACAGTCTACTCGATGACAAGACAAGTGGGTGTGGCTGTGGCTCAATTTCTCCCCAATGTCAACTTAGCGGCAGTCGGTGGTACTGATGCGATGAGCTTTTCAGATTTATTTTCCTCAAAAGCATGGAGTACAGGTGTTTTGCCCTACCTGACTTTTCCTGTTTTTTTAGGGGGAAAGCTAAGAGGACAATTGAAGGCACAGCTAGCCGCTTATGAGGCTGCTGTTTATGATTATAACTCTTTACTTCTCAATGCAGCCAATGAAGTCGTTTCTGGAATTACAAAGATCAATACCGCTTCTGAAAAATTGGGCTATCAAAATGATGAAGTCGGTTCAAAGAAAGACAATTACAACCTCGTTTACTCGCGCTATAAACATGGAATTGATTCTATGATTAAGGTTCTCATGAGCGATTATGATTTCCTTCAGTCTAGATATCAACAAGTTGATCTCTCTTCTGAGCGTGTACAAGCATCTATCGATCTTGTACGAGCCTTAGGAGGCGGGTACCATTATCAACAAGCTGAGAACAATAAGGAAATCAAAAAACTATGATCTACCCAGAAAATAGACCAATGCCACAATTTTCTGACATTAACGGATCGTTTGATGAGTTTCTCATCGCCTCCGGGGTCGGAAAAGTGATCTGGAAAATTTCGGACGTTTGCATGATTACCACAGATGAGTGGGGGCGGAGTTTGCGATTTGCTTATTTAGATGACGAGTTTGAGGATGAGTGATCAAGGGCAGCCGATAACAGAGCCTGTTAATCACAGACTTTCCAAGAAAAAAATGAAGCTTTTGATCCTTATTACAACGGTCTTTTGCTTATTTGGAAGTATTGGTTTTCTGTTGGTGGCTTTTTGGGGTAGGTTTGTTAAGTCGACAAATGATGCTTATGTGCAAGGGAATCAAGTGACCCTTACACCACAAGTATCAGGGATAGTCACATCAGTTAATGTTGATGAAACCCAAATGGTTATGGAGAAGCAAGTATTAGTCTGTTTAGATGAGACAGACTATAGGATTACTCTAGAAGCCGCACAGAGTCGCTTGGGACAGGTCATTCGAGATGTTACTGAAATGTTTGAAAATGTCTATGCGCTAGCTGCCCAGTTTGAGCTAAGACAAGCAGAACTTTTTAAAGCTGAAGTCGATTATAATGACCGAAGACAAGTAGTTAGTGAGGGGGCAGTTTCTGATGAGGAACTCATTCATGCTGAAGCCAATTATTACGCAGCGAAAGCAAATGTTAAATCGATCAAATATCAACTAATGCAAGCGATTTCAGCAGTCCAAAATACGACGATAAGCACCCATCCTTTAGTGGAAACTGCTAAAGAAGATCTAAGGCAAGCGTGGGTTAATTTGCAAAGGTGTACATTAAGAGCCCCTGTAACCGGAATTATCGCTCAAAAAGCCGTCCAGGTAGGCGAGTCTGTCAATCAATTAAGTCCTCTTCTAGCAATTATTCCCCTTGATCAACTCTGGATCAATGCGAATTTTAAAGAGACCCAACTTTCAAAAATTCGGATTGGACAACCAGTAACAATGACTGCAGATATGTACGGCCGTGAAGTGATCTACACAGGACAGGTCATTGGAATTAGCTCAGGTAGTGGAGCCGTCTTTTCTCCATTACCTCCACAAAATGCTACGGGTAACTGGATAAAAATTGTTCAGAGAATACCAGTTAGAATCGCCATTAACTCTGATCAACTAAGAAGATATCCTCTCTGGTTAGGCCTTTCAATGAATGTCAAAGTCGATGTTAGAGATACGCAAGGGGTTAGAGTACCGCCACCTGCCGTTGAAAAAGGTCTTTATGTTACCGACATTTTTAAAACTCAAATCGATGGGGCGGAAGAGATCATTGAGCAAATTTTGCAAAAGAACATCACTTTTGATCTTTCGATTTCACATGATGTTCTATCACTTGTAGGAAAATGAATAATTCACTAGCCTCCCAAGATCCTACCACCACTCTTAAAGGGTTTCCCCTTTTCATTGCTACTCTCGCGCTCTCTCTTGCGACGTTTATGTTTGTTCTCGATTATACCATATGCAATGTGGCTATCCCTTACATTGCTGGGGGACTGGCATCAGGAATCGATGAAGGAACCTATGTGTTGACCTTTTTTTCTGTAGGGAATGCGATTTTTCTCCCTTTAACAGGCTGGCTTTCTCACCGTTTTGGGATGATCAACACCTTGATCGCAGCGGTGATATTTTTTACCTTTTTCTCCTTTATGTGCGGGGTTGCGCCTTCATTATTCACCCTAGTTGTCTATCGATTTTTTCAAGGTGCTGCGGCAGGACCTCTTGTTCCTCTTTCTCAAACTGTGCTCACTAAAATTTACCCCCGCTCTGAATTAACCGCCATTATGACGATATTTTCCATGGTTGTGCTAGTAGCCCCAGTTTTAGGGCCTATCGTTGGAGGGTATTTTTGCATCTATTTGGATTGGCGCTGGATATTTTTCATCAACGTTCCGATTGGAATTTTTTCTACCCTGATTATTTGGGTTGTCTTAAAGTTTCTTGATAAGGATTTTGAAAAGGGCAGCGTCGATTTTGTTAGTTTTTTTCTTTTGCTTGTTGGGATGACGGCACTGCAGCTATTTCTCGATAAGGGAGAACAATGGGATTGGCTATCTTCACATAGAATCCAGATCTGTTTAGTATTGACTATTGTAACGATCACCTATCTGATAGCTTGGTCCTTTATTTATTACAAGCCCCTGCTCAAGCTCAGGTTGTTTGGACTCAATAAAGCATTTACTTTAGCCTGCATTTTGATGGCCACTATGTATTCTCTTTACATGGGTACGGTTGTCGTGGTTCCTCTATGGCTACAACAATATCAGGGGTATGATGCTCTTTGGGCAGGAATTGCAGTAGCTCCTATTGGTTTAGGTTCAGTCTTAACAGCGCCCATTGTAGGACGTCTCATTCCCAAAATTGGAAGGATGATACCGATCATCGTCGGGATCGTGATCATGGCTTTTGCTAGCCTTTATGCGCGCAATTACTATTCAGAATATAGTCTTTTTCAAGTGGCGATGTCTCGATTTGTCTTGGGGTTGGGGGTGGGATGTTGGATTGTGCCTATCATTAGTATGCCAGCAGCTGCACTTAAGCCAGAAAACATGTCGGATGGGCTAAGCATATTTCATTTCATTCGCGTCATTTCTGGGGCTGTCGGGATTTCGGTTTTTACCACTATGTTTAGCAGACGCATTATTCACCAACATTTCAATCTAATTTCGGTTTTTAATGAATACAATCCCCAAACAAGGGGATATATGAAACAAATACAAGAATTGGGGCTGACGGGAGATCAAGCTACTGCTCTTGCCAATGCATTGCTTGATCAACAAGCGGCTGCTGTCGCCTTTAATGAAGTGGCCCAATTCATGTTTTGGATGTGCATAGCCATGCTCATGCTTTCCCTAATTGCTTTTCGTTGGGAAAAGGAAGTGATTGAAGAGCATTCGAAGATGGTCTCTAAACCAGAGCAAGCCAAAAAATCATCGTAAAGGCCGTGGCCAATACCGGCCAATACATCAATTTTGGCACGAGGTTGTTACGATACCCTATGATCAGAAAAGGTTTATCTCTGAGAGAATAGACAATCAAGTTAATCGTAAATAGAATTAGTTGAGTATAGTAAACAAAGAAGCAAACATCGATGTAGGCAAAATCATGCATTTCAAGGGTTCGTCTTAGGTCTGCTTGGTTCATAGTCACGACGAAGAGAATTCCCACCACAATTGAAATCATACCTAATGTGGGATCGTTAAGTTTTTTGATTGGGATCAACGCAATTGTAAAAGTGATGATTATACAAATAATTAATGTGATAAAGACCATGGAAGAACTGTTTAGAGAGCGTGTCAAAGCGATTTTAAGGTCGATTGTATAGTTGATCGTATTAGAATCAAAGTAATAAGGAGGTCTTTCTGCAATCCCATAGAAACTTTCTCGTAATGTCCAATCAATGACAGATACAGATTTATCAATGCTTCGTAGTGCTGTATTTAAAGTTTCTTTATAAGCATAAAAGTCGGGTATGAAGAAGATTTTATGATGGATATCCTTTGGCCATAGTTGAAGTTCAACAAAACGACGATCGAAGGGGAACAACGTTGGCGGAAAATTTTTAGTCAGATTCAAAGTAAATTGGTAGACATAGATTCTCTCTGGACCGTCTTCATAAACAGCTAATTGGTCAATAACGGTTGACTCTTCTGATAAAATAGCTTTGGGGAATATAAATCCCACATCCAATTGAACATCTTTTGGGTAAACCTGGGTGATAAATCCTGAAATTAAATAAGTTGTATTTGAAGTAAAGATCAGACTCTCTATATGGATCATCGTGGGCACTACAATAAAATCATCGCCTAATGAATTCAATTTGTTGAAAATATCCTTAAAGCCTTCAACTTTATGGTCCTTTAGTGCAGATTTTTCCTCATATTGATAGATGATAAACCCCATGAGGAATAAGCATATAACTGTATAGGAGCATGAAAGAACACCCAGAGTAACAGCTTTGCCTTCATAGGCTTTCAGAAAAACAGCTAGAGTCAATAGAGCTGTAGCACACCATAATAAGAGCATGTTTAAGCATAAAAGCAAATTTGTCCGATCTAAATAAAGAAAGGAGACATCCTTAAATCCATAAATAATTTTCCATCCATTTGAATTTGGAAAGCTATATTCTAAATCCTGAACTAAGGGAGGGATTTCGTGTCCTTTTTTTACGTTAACAGAAAAGAAATAGGGGTGAACAAGTATATCCTCTTGTGCGTTAATGATCTCAGGGAAAGAGGTGTAGCTAAGAGTTAATTGACTTATACAAGAGAGGGTTTTAGGTAATCGATAAACCCCAATAAGATATCCCATTAATCGTCCTGAAGACGGGTCGTGTATCTCACTTGAATAAAATCCTAATAATCTAACACCATCTCGAGACTTAACTGCAGAGGTCCACCCACTTTTACCGATGAAAGTTTTATTTTCTGGAAACTGGTAGTTAATTTTCTTGGAGACGAAAAAAGTAGCTCTGGTTTCGTTGGGTTTAAAATACTTAATTCCTTCGAGTTCTGGATAAGATTCTAAGGACTTTTGTAATGATTTCTCTGAGGGAGAAGAGATGAATTCGTGTACGAGGCTTTCTTGAATTTGAGAACCTCTTTCGAGTTCTTTACTAATGTGTTCGCAGCATTCAACAAACTGAGCTTCAATTTTCTCTGTTCTTTCTTTAAGAAATATATACCGGTAGTAGAAAAAATAGCCTGTATAAAGAGCAGAGCTTATTAAGATAGTTATCCACGCAAATAAGAGTATTTTTCGCATTTTTTTATTATTAATATATTAATACAATCATTCTTACATAATCGATTAAGATTATCAATTATTGATGATTGATCTTCCTGAATTTGTTTTTATATAAATAGACAAACAGTACAGAAATGAAGCAACAAAGAACGGCGAAAACATAGGGGAGATAGAGCCAAATAGCGATTAGAAACCCGCCCAGTATACCTACAACGGTTTCTGCTAAAACCATGATAGCATTATTTAGTCCAAGTGCCTCACCCTGTTGCTTTTTACTACAGCTATCTGAGATCAAAAGAGAGGAAAAACTCATACCCAGCGCTATAAAATAGCTGGGTAAGATAAAGGTGAACCAGATAGCTACCCAATTAGGAAAAACAACAACAAAAATTAAGGAACCAGCTAAGCCTAAGGCGGCTATCGCCATTGTTTTATAATGTTCGTATCTTCTGGCAAGAAAACTATAGGTTAGTGGTGCAAAGCAAATGAAGATTGAAACATAGGCCTCTAAGTTCCCAATCATGCGGGGAGTAGAGTTGAACCAGCGATAGATCAATGTTCCAAAGAAGATAAAGAAGATGAAACAGGAAACATAGAAATAGAAATTCGAAGCATATATCCTCCTTAAAAGAGGGGATTTAAAGAGATGAGTAAAAGTGGTAAAGATTTCGCTGAAATGAAGATGTTTTTTCCTATGTCTTTCATCGAGACTTTCATCAAAAAAGAGAAGAAGGATTAAAAAACAAAGAAGGAGAAAGAAAAAGGAAGTCCAAAAGGGGGTCGAATAGCTAAACCAGGAAACAACCGTCGGATCGGCTAGCCACCCGCCTAAAAGGGGCCCTATGATCCAGCCTGTGCTTGAAAATGTTAGAAGCCAGCCAAAGTTCTTGGTTTTATCGAGTTTTTCTGTACTTACATCGGCCATGACAGCCGTTGCGATGGTTATGTTTCCTTCAAAAATCCCCGTTAAGAACCGTCCAATGAAGATCCAGATCATCATCTTTAGTTCTACTCCAATGGCGGTAATGATATACATGAGGGCCGTGCAAAACAATGTAATGAGCAAGATTGGTTTTCGACCATAAGTATCTGAGAGTCTACCTAAAATGGGGCAACCAAAAAATTGTCCCAAGGGATACATGGCAATCATGACTCCTAGCAAGATGTTTCTTGTAGAAAGGGTTAAGTGGGGGGGGAGGTATCCTAATTTTGGATCAAGAAACATAGACGGCAATACAGGAAAAATAATCGAAAACCCCACATATCCAACGAAAAGCACAAGAAGAATACTGAGTTTTTGCCTGGTGATGGTTCCCATGGTCTTAATCTATGCCGATTTTTTCGTTTCTTCCCAGTAAAATCATACCAAGAGGTTGTACTTCTTTGGTTCATTCTTGCAGAAATGTATCGATCCTTAGTATGCTTTTTCTCTATGAATCAGAGACTTATTTTTGAAAGGCACCCTTCCATCGAGTGGGTTGATCAGCCTGTTGTCATCGACACTGCCTATACAGAAAATGTAGAGTTGGTTCCTACAAAGACTGCACAGGCTAGCGTAACTCCCATCTACACAGAGAATAACGTCGATCAGCTGTTTGGGTTTGCCCCTCCGGCTCCGTTTGCCTTTTTTGAACCCTTTAAAGGGTACAATCACCGTTTAAGAAGGCTTTTTTCTAGAAAAGTCCTTTCAAGCTTTGATCCAGATGGTGCGATTAGCCAGATTGATGAGGTATTTGAAGAGGGATACGAGGATGGGGAAGGAGAAGGGGAGATTCTTTATGAAATGCTTCACTCGTTAAAAGGATTGAACGATCTTTTAGAGGAGATCATCCTTAACATCCTAAGTACCATCAGGTCTTAATCTTTTAATGTCGATGTGAGAAGGACGTGCTCTTCTGCCCCGTGAATGATCGTCGGTTTTACAAAGATCAAAATGCTACTTTTGTCATTTTTCTTTTGTTTTTTGGAAAAAAGCGAACCGATCATGGGGATGCCGCCCAAACAGGGGGCTCCGCTTTTTGCTGTCCCCTCGATGTTGCGTGTCATGCCACTTAAGATGAGAAAATGGCCGTTGGGAACGTGGGCATTAGTTGACATGTTTGTCTTGGAGGTTTTGATCCCATTAACTTGTTGTCCCTTTTGTAATACTTGGTCGATGGCTTCGGTGATTTCTTCAGAGATTTTGAGGGTAATGATCCCATTTTTCCCGATTAGAGGGGTGATATTTAGGCTAACTCCGACATCCCGATATTCAATATTGGCTGTAGTTTGTTGGGAAGATCCGATGGTTTGGACAACGGCACCTGCGAAAGGGAGGTTGTTTCCCACAAAAATGGTTGAATTTTTGTTTTCTTGAGCGAGGATTTTTTGATTTAGGACGATCGAGTATTCGCTATCATTTTGCAACATTGAGACAAGAGAACCTAAAGAGAGAAAAGATTTTCCTTTGTGAAAAATGAGATCGCCGATGATCCCCAAGTCAAAGCCTCGAACGAGGGGAATTTGGCCTAGGCCTGTGGGAGGCGACTCGTGGTTGACAGAGCGCATGGTCTCTGCAAAAGATCCGCCTTCCGAAGGTTCGAACGTGCCTGTGCCAAGTCCGATTTTGTTTTTAATCTTGCCATTAGCCGCCCATTGAACACCAAAATCAAGGGAATTGGCAGTGTTTGTTTCTATGACGAGAACCTCAATGAAAACCTGCTTGATGGGGGTATCGAGAGACTCAATGAGTTTAGCCATTTCCTCAAGACACATAGGTGAACCTGAACAAAAAAGGGAATTTGTCGACTCTATCCACTGCATTGAACCAATGGTTGCGAGCATCGCTTCGTCTCCCGCACCAGTGGAAAGTAGGTCGCCCGACATGCTTTTTATCGCTGACATGATTTCTGCCCCAGGATGGTATTGTAGTTTAAACAGTTGGAATTTACCCTCTTTGGGGAGAGGATTAGTCGGTTTAGAGGGGGAAAGGGAGCCCATCTCTTGGGAAAGAGTAGTTTTCTTTACGATGTAATAATCACCCTGTTTCTTTGCTTCTAGGCCATTGTGGTGCATTAATTCAATTAAGAGGTGGACGAGTTCCTCAGGATTGGCTGCTTTTCCTGAGTAGAAGCTCACATCGAAATTTAAAAGACTCTCGTCAGCTATGAAATTCACTTGGGATAGACGACTGACAAAACGAACCAGTTCCTTCATAGGTACGCTTGGGAAATCAACGACAAAGTCCTTCCCCTGGCCCCAACTTAGAAAAGTTGTGCAAATAAAATAGAGAAGAACAATTTTTTTTGATCGTGGTTTCATTGAAGCTCATGGAGTATACCAGGTTTTCATTCAATCGTTTAGAGATTTTTCCCACGAGAAAAAAGTTTCTTCAATAGAGTTTTTTTCAACACAGCTCAGAGTATGCTGTGGCTTAAGTCATGGGGTGCGGCTCTTTAAGAAAGATTCATGATCTTTATGGGAGCATTTTGGGTATTTGTAGGAATCCCAAAGACCCTTTTGAAAAAATAGAGCTCAGATTCAAATGCATGAATAATATTCTCAGCGATTCTAAAGCCATGTTGTTCTTTTTCATAAAGGACATAGGCAGTAGGAATTTTCTTTTCTAAAAGCGCCTTATACATTAGTTCGGATTGATTAGGAGGGACGACTCGATCCTCATTTCCTTGGAGGAGCAAAACAGGGCAACATATCTTGTCAGTATGAAATAGAGGTGAATATTGGACGTATTTCTCTTCTTCCTCGGGAAGCTTTCCTACTAATGAATCAAGATAACGCGATTCATATTTGTGCCCGCACTCAGTTAAAAGGCGAAGGTCGCTGATTCCAAATAAAGAAACCCCTGCTTTAAATACGTTTCTAAATGTTAAAGAGGCTAGAGCGGTATATCCCCCCGCGCTTCCTCCTTCAATTCCCATGCGATTGCCATCGACTTTACCCAGACTTGCTAAGTGGAGCGCACCATTACAACAATCATCGACGTCGACTTGACCCCAACTTCCTTTTAGACGGTTGCGGTACTCTCTGCCGTGACCCGAGCTTCCTCCATAATTGACATCGAGAACGGCGAACCCTCTCGTTGTAAAAAATTGGACTTTGGCGCTTAAAATTGGGGGCATGTGTGCTGTAGGTCCTCCATGGGTAAAAACGATGAGAGGAGGTTTTTCTTGAGGGTTGTTCGTTGTGTAATGGGGATTTTTAGGAGGGTAGTAAAATCCAAAGGCAGTTTTTCCCCCAGTCGTGGGAAACTCGATCAGTTCAGGAATCGAAATGTACTCTTCACCGAATCCTATAGAGTCCTTGCTCTTTTTGATGATTTGGAGCTCTCCGGTAGAAGGATCCATTTTGTAGATAGCTGAGGGACTTTTTGGAGTCGATGCGATAAAGACAACTTTGTCGCCTATGGTTTGTAAATCATCGATGTAGCCAAATTCGTGGAAATCAAAAGTGGAGGTCTCTTTAGAATCTCGATCATAGCGGATAAAAAAGTCACGCCCTTTATCGGTTGCTATGGTTAGAAGAAACGATTTACCCTTGGAGCTTACATAGGTTCTTCTAGTAACTCCCAAATTCCAGAGAGGAAATGTGAACTCATAATCTCCCTCGATCAAGGGGCCAACGCCATTTTCATAAATCTTCCAATAACCAGATTTATCCGAGACATACGAAAGTTTTGTCCCACAAGGTGACCAACAGGGTTCAGAAACAGATTCATTCTTTCCGCCGGCAATCAATTTGGTTTCATTTGTTTCGAGATCGAGGAGAAAGAGCTCGGTTTGATCCCACATCATATGGGGGTGGTTCCATGCAATGTAGCAGAGCTTTGTTTCCTGAGGGTTGATTCTGGTATAAGCGTAAAAGTCGTAACCTGTAGCAAGTGGGGTGATTTCTCTTGTCTTTGTATTGATCTTGACGAGTGAATTTTTACATTCTCCCTCACCCCTATGGTCTTCCATAATTGAGTAAATCCAAGTCCCATCTTTTGAGATGACAAAGTCAGCAAATCGAAGACCATCGGTTTCAATGACTACCTCCGGATTTGAGCCAATGGTAGTTCTATAGAGGTGTTGATCTTGAAAGTTAGTGAAGTAGAGAACGCCATCTCGGATGGCTGCGCTATCACCTCCATATTCGTGGAGGGTCGTTCGCGCATAGTAAGGTGAGGGAAATAACTCTTGGCGATCGGCGGCTCTAACAGCAACAACCCGTCCTTTTTCTTCGGGACGTCCCTCGAGCCAATAAAGCTCTCCATTATCGACGATAAGTTGTCTGAAAAGTGTTAATCCCTGAACGATCTTTTGGGGCGTTACGGGAGAATCCCAGGTGCCATAGGGCGCTGCGTGAAGAGTCATGATCACTCCTAATGAGAAGAAAGTTTTCAGCATAATTTGTCGTAAAAGGTTCTGTATTTAGCTTTTTTTCGGGAAAATTGATGTACGTCTATTTCGAATTGACCCACAGGGTATTTCTTTTCGATTTTCTCCATCTTAGTAAGTGCTGTTTCGAGGGGACAAACGCCCAGCTGTTTTGCGAAAAAGAGGGTAATTGATAGGGCAGATCTCAAGATTTGGGGCATTTCTTCAGTGATCAAAAAGTTGCGGCTTTCTTCTTCCGAGGCCCAAGTTAGGGGCTCTGCTAAATGACCTAAAGTGACGAGAAGGCGGATAGCTACCTGTTCAGGGGACAATGTGGAAGGTAAGTCTGCAGGAGAAATGTCATTGATAGGGATCTTAGTTGCCCCGGCAAAGTGACAAAGATTGATGATCAAATCACCCAGTTCATCCAAGATCGGGCCACCAAGATCCTTAAAAGAAAGAGGAGTAGAGCTGATCAAATGTTCGGCCATTTCAGAAAATTCGATAAAGGTATTAATGATCAGGTTCTTGGGATGGTGATACTTTTCCCAATTACGTTCTTTGGCAAATTTTTGGATTCGAGTTGTCAAGGGGCTAAACATTCTCATAGTATATAAAAAATCGAAAAGTAGGTAAAGAGAAGAAATATGTCGTACAATATTATTAGCATTGATGGCGGGGGAATCAAGGGAGTCTTTGCCCTTCAGCTGATCAAAATGCTCCAAGAGGATGCTGACCCCCACTTTTTGGACCATGTCAACTGCTTGGCAGGCACCTCAACAGGGGCTCTGATTGTTTCAGCCCTTTCAGTAGGTTTTAAGCCAAAGGACCTCATCCGATTCTACTTGATTTTGGGCTCAAGAGCCTTTCCTAAAGGGAAAAATTGGGAAAAAGGAGGGGCAAAATATGACCCGACTAGTTTAAAAAAAATTTTGACAAAGCTCTTTTCTAAAACCCCCACAATGGCCGATATAGAAAAGAATCTCATCATCCCTGCCTGTTCCCTTTGTCATGAGAGCGAAAAGAAGTGGTACCCTGAGATCTTTGATAATTTTGATCGAGAAAAGGCTAAGAGCTACTCTCTGGTCGATGTGGCCCTTCGCTCAGCTGCAGCCCCGATCTACTACCCCTCCTATCAAAATTATGTCGATGGAGGGATTTTCGCCCTCAATCCTAGCCTAGTGGCCTTCTCAAGCTCTATTGACCCTGAAAAAGGGGGGAAAAAACTTGAGGATATTAGAATCCTCTCGATTGGAACAGGGATTAACCCCGTGGCCATCCATGAGGAGGTCGATTGGGATGAGATTAGATGGATGAAGCCATACCATTCCATCTCAAGACTCCCGCTCTTCTCCTTGATGACCGAGGTAGGCTCTTATGTGCCTCATTACCCCTTGACTCAACTCCTTAAGAATAAGTATAAAAGGCTCAATGGTCACCTCCCTTCCCCGATCGAAATGGACGACGCTTCCCGTGTCCCTACCCTGATTAGGTCGGCCAAGCACATTAGAGATCTCTACCCTGACGAGTGGGCTGAGACAGTGGCTTGGGTGAAAGAACACTTTACTGCAAAAACATAATCATTCATAATTATCTCCGATAATGCGGGCTAGGCATCTTAAGCATGCACAGCCAGCCACCATCATACCGACCGCCATAAGGAGGGTATATGATTTTCTTTAGTAAGTGGGGAACGATCTTTCTGGCCACGGTTCACGCACCGTCAGCCAATTCTAAGAAGGGGATCACAGGAAAACGTAGTGAGAAGAAGTCAGCCCTGTTTTCTAAGCTGCTGTGGCATAAATTCCCTCTCAAACCCAATTAACTTTGACCTTATTTAGAATCAAGGTTGGGGAAAAAGCTTGAGGGGATCGTTTGGTTAAGCATTTCCTTCCAGCTTTTGACCGACTCGATGATCAGTTGAAGGAAATGTTGGTGTTCGTCCGGATCCTTGAAATGAAGAACATAGGAAAGGCAGCTAATCTCATAGACATTAACGAAAGATGAGGTGAGAGTCGAAGGCTCTATATTAAGCCCCTCTAGTTTTTGCTCGATAAATTCTTTATAGGTAGGGTTGATGGCTCCTAGTGTAAGGAGAAAGTGATCTTCTACAATTTGGGTCTTTAAAAAGAGAACATTTTTTGAATAATCGTGTTCGACAGCTTCTAAGAGGATAAGAAAGAGCTTCTTTAGTACGGTGGGTTTCAATATGCTTTGCATGTAATTAGGGGTTAGGGAATAGAAAAAGTTTTCGAGAAGAAAGTCGTTGTGGATATTGATTTGCAGCAGAAGCTTTTTAAGGCTGTTTAAGACCTCACTTTGCTTTGAAATCATTCCGCCGTTATAATCGCGGACCTCCCCGGTCATTTCACAAAGAATATTGTAAACAAAACGTCTGGCTGCATTGAGGTCAACGGAGAAATCCCTTCGCAAAAAGTTTTTCTTCTCAAGCTGCATCTCAAATATGTTGGCTTCTTTCGGGTATTTCTTTCGAAGGCAGCCGACCGACTTAACCTCATAATCGCTGAAGATCACTGAAGACTTAAACTTTTTGAAAAGTTTTTGAAGAGGGATATCTTCCGCTTTGATGACTCTAACGAAAATTACAGTGAATGAGATAGTCGAAGAGGTTTGTTTGTGGAAGTTAATCATGACTTGAGGCAGATCTTGAACATATTTGAGCTGGTTGCTCAAAATGAGGATGTTTTTCATCACTTCTTCTTCATTCCTTGGCATGAAGATAGGGTTGATGACCGACTCAATACGTGTTTTGATTTCTCTCGCGAGGCGTTTTGTAACGTGTTTGTTTTCTGCAAGAGAAAAATTCCCCCCTTCCTTATAGATTTCAAAGTAGATTGTTCTAACATTGTTATTAGTTCTTCTGTCAAAAATGACAGACCCAGGTACTTTTAATGCTTTGGGTAAAATACTTTGAATTGCTGAAAAGATGTGCCTTTCTTCGATCACTTCATTTTCAAGAAGAATATTAATGGCCACTAGAACCCCGATCACACGCTTGACTTCCAAACCTATAATCAGTGTGGAATGGATCAATTTAAAGTAGAGGTGCCTCTGATGGGGATAAGAGAGAGACTCCGTAGAGATTAACTTTCTAAAAAGGTACTTGTAAGAGATAATACGTGTTAAATGTTTCATCTCCCGATTAGCCACGAATTCATCGCTAAAGAGGGAGACGTAGCTCTGAAGTTCTGTAAAAAAGTCTCTCTCAAAATATCTTGGTTGATACTCGAGAAGAGGGGCTATCTGTTCCTTAATCTGGGCAATCTTTTTCTCAGCAGAGACCTTGATCAAGAATAAGTGCATATGCTCAAAGAGATTTGGCTCAATTTCTTTACCTGGGCGATCGAGGAGCGACAGGATGTTTTCTTGGATGATCAGTCTTTTTTGATCCAATGTCAGGGGCATGAGCGAGATAATTCGTCTTGCATGTTGGACAGAGAGAATGTTTAAGCGAATTTCTTCGGCCAAAATAGGGACATTCATCATGAAGATGGATAGATCTTTTGGATTCTCAATAAGTGCAACAATATGGTGGATGAAGAAAGCGTAGCCCGGAAAACGTGTAAACTCAAAGGCGAGGCAATTGACAGAGGGGATGATTAATTGTTTGCCAGGGATTGTCCACCTGCTGTAGATATCTAAGAGGAATCTCCCTAGCCCTTGTGTATCCGCTGCGGGAGCAATTGTTGTAATGGAAATTGAGCACGGACTAGACTCTTGGCTCTTGGCCCAAGAAGTATAGGGAAAAAGTTCGACCAGCCTGTGATAAAATTCAGCAACCTTTTCGAACTCATCTAAAGAATCGATCGATTCAGCAAAAAGGATGAGCTCTTCGGGAAGTATTTTCTTTAGAAGACTCTGGACGATCCGATTATTTTGCTCAAAATATTCTTTCGAGTCCTGAGGAGGGGTAAAGGATAAGCGGACTTCAAAAAGCTGATTGAGTATTTCAGAGGAACGGATAACAATGTCTTCTCCATGAGTAGGGAAATAGGAATTCATTAAGAATACCCCCCTGATTGAACCGGCTTTTTCTTAATGCGATTGACTAAAGGAAGGCCGATGCTTGTCGTTTCTAATCCTTCTATGTGAGGGTGCTTGATGTAGGCGAAATTCCAGTAATAGAGGGGAATTTGGGGCAATTCGTCCATAAAGATGGCTTCCGCTGTTTTCATCAACTTTTCTCTTTGTAGAGAGTCGAGAGCAGCATCGGCAAGTTCAAGGCATTCAAAATATTTTGGATGAGACCACCCTGTGTCATTGGTGGCTTCTTTTGAAGTTTTAAATCTCTCTAACATGTTAATGGGATCATCAAATTGATAGATCCAAGCAGAGAGAGCGCATTCAAAGTTTTTCATTCTTAACTTTGAGAGAAATATCTTGAATTCTTGGGCATCAGGAACCAGCTTGATTCCTAAGACATCATGCACTTGGGAAGCAATGGCCATCACAATTCGTGTTGATTGGTCAGAGGGGGTGTATAAAAACCGAATTTCCGGGATATTATTCTTTGAAAGCTCCAGCTCTTCAAGAGCAAGTGTCAAATATTTTCGAGCCAAATCAGGGTCATGGGTGAAGAAGGGTTTTTTTTCAGAACTTTTACTGAAGCGAGCCACCAATCCATCAGCCACCTCTTCATCCAAACAAGTAACGTGAGTGCATAGAGCTTCCCTATCAATGGCAAAAGCAATCGCCTTTCGAAAATTTTGGTTGGAGAAAGGGGAAGAGAGGGTATTAAATTGGACAAGTGATGTGGCTCCTGTTGGGACA
>JAJZEO010000008.1 GCA_021847505.1 bacterium | reverse complement strand
TAAATCTGGTAAAAGCGGACACAACAGAGAAAGACAGTATTTCACTCAAAAGACGGATGGCTGGATGGAATCCTGCTTATAGATTACATTTATTAGGAGTCAAGTAATTTATCATGCAATCGCCCTGTCGGTGTAGGTATTTGTGTTGTGGGACCAATACTATTTGCACTGAGACAGAAAGGAACCCCCACATAAAGCAAAACAATGAAAAGTCTTATACCAGTGCCCTCCTGATCAGAAGATTAAGTATAGTAAAATAAATTAAAAAAAAGTATATCTTTTGAATGTCTTTGAGAAAATTTTTTCTCCTTTTTGGGCTTATTGCATATTTTCCCTTAAGTGCCCTTGTCTCCATTGAGGGCGAAGTAGGTACTTTCTTCCCTATAAGTGGAAATCTTAGGTCTATTTATGGCGTTGTCTGGCCAAATTTTGGGATTACGGTGGATCATTTACAACCATTTTCTAACCCGATCAAGCCACTCGCCTTTTTTGGTCAGGCAAACTACATCTTTGCTCGGGGTGATTCCCAAAATGGGAACCAATCCACAAGTATCCAGCTAGTTCCCATTACCTTCGGACTTAAATGGATTCAAAAAGTACACGATCAAATTGATGGTCGATTGCTTTATTAGCTATTCCTACGTTAACTTTAATGCCCCTCCGTCAACAGCCACCTACAAAGGGCTTAGTACTAATGCTTCGGCAATTGACTTTGGCGCTGGCATCGGCTGGAAGTTCTAAAACGAAGGGGAATGGATGATTATTGGAGAAGAAATCGTTTGCCTTTCCTATTTTCAGGCAAAGCCCCAGTTTAGAGAGGCTCTTATTAAAGAACTTCTCCAGTTGGTAAAACCTACACTGAATGAGCCGGGGTGCCTCATTTATGAGCTCCTGATTGATGAGTCGGACCCTAATTTTTTGATCATGTCCGAAAAGTTTGCTAATAAAGAGGCCCTGGAATTTCACGAAAAGCAGGATTACATAGTTCAATTTGTCGCAGGTCCCATGGCTTATATGTGCGAAAGGGTCACTTGGAACATTGCTCGGAAACTCGCAAACGAGTGAGAGCAATCATCGATTCTACACTTTCACGGCAAGCTTGAAGGGAAGAATAGTGCGGCTCAAATCCCAATAGTTTTCTGGCTTTTTCGATACTCATACAAGGACTTCTCATGACGTGTTCCTGCGTCTGATGAAAATCTTCTCTAGACAAGTGCTTCTCAAGGTTTGCTAAGGGAATGAATTCAAGCTCGGGTCGTTGACCAAACCAGGAGTAGACAGCTTCTGCATAGCCCCGAAGAGTCACTGCTTGGGAAGACACCACATGAAATGCTTCTCCTATCGACTTTTCTGGGTTTTGGATCGCTTTTTCGAAAATTTGAGCCACATCTTCAGCATGAACATGATGGACAGTTTCTAAACCCAAATTAGGGATTTTCAATACTTCCCCATCAATGATGGTTTGGAAGGCTTGAAGATTAAAATGCCCCTGGGGATTTAGACAGGGCCATCCGTAGCCAACAATATGTCCTGGATGGATGATAGTAGCAGGAAACTTTCTTTCTCTAAATTCGTGTAGGTAGAATTCTTCGATGGCATTTTTATTGATCCCATATTCTCCAATAGGACGTCTTGAAGCATGTTCAGGGGTAGGCACACACTCGGAATATCCATGTACCCAAATGCTTCCTGTAACTAACAAATGGCCCACCTTTCCCCTCAAAGCTTGGGCTAACATCTGGGCACTCTCTACAGAAAAACAGATATTATCGATGACGATATCGGGTGAAAAGCTAGCGATATGCTCACCAAAAGTTCCGTTACGCTCTTCTTTGTCCCTATCAATGACGACATTTTCTACTTTTTCCCATTCTGCACCATCCTTATAAGGAAATCGCTGAGATCGAGAAATCTGTATCACTTGATGCCCTCCCCGTACTAATTTTGGTACAAGGTAAGTTCCTATGTGGCCTGTTCCACCAATAAATACGACTTTCATTTCTCTTTCTCCTTTCTGAAAAAATCGATTATAAGTAGGATTTTTCTTTTTATACAGGAACATTTATGAAATTTACTTTGCTTTGTGTGGGATCGCATGGGGATTTTAGACCTTATATTGCCCTTGGAATCGCATTAAAAGAAAAGGGGCATGAGGTCACTATTGGATCGCATGCCAAAGCACGCCATTTATGCGAGAAGTACCACCTGAACTTCAGACTCGTCGAAGGCGATCTTACAGAGTTAATTGGCAAGGAACGAGGGCATGAGATCCTTTGGGGAGGCAAAGGGAAATTGTGGCTTCAACTTATGGGCATCATGAAAGAGTTCAAACGGGTGCTGGAAATGCAACTTCCCACCTCTTTACAAGCAGCTTCAGATGCCGATGTGTTGATTTATGGCCCGTCGGCTTTTGCAGGACCTCATCTAGGAGAATATCTTTCCATTCCTAGCTTTCTCATGCAACTACAACCCGATTCGCCTACCAAACATGTTCCTTGTTGCCTATTTTCTGGCTTTGAAAAGTGGGGTAAGGCGGGCTGCCTGCTGAGCCATTTTATCGCAAGACAACAGCTTTGGCAGCCGATTAGAAAAGAAATCAATCGATGGAGACAGAACGAACTAGGCCTAAAAAAAATGAGCTTTTTTGGTCCTAAGCGCCTTCCTACCTTAGTCGCATTTAGCTCACAACTTGTTCCTAGACCCAGCGATTGGGGAAATCATGTCCACATGACCTCATTTTGCAGGATAGAGAATGAAAAAGATTGGACTCCCCCAGACTCCCTTGCCCAATTCCTCTCATCAGGGGATGTCTTATACGTAGGTTTTGGCAGCTTGACAGAAGCTTGTCATCCCTCGATAGTTGAGAAAATCATCAATGTCCTCACAAAAAAGAAGATCAAAACCGTCATTAGCGCACACCTTCCTACTCTAGATCCATCGAAGCTCCCTTCCTGGATCTATCCACTCGATTATGCTCCTCACGATTGGCTTTTTCCAAGAGTGGCTGCGGTGGTGCATCATGGAGGTGTTGGCACTCTGGCAGCGGGTCTCTACGCAGGAAAACCTACATTGATTGTACCCTTCATAGTCGATCAACCCTACTGGGGACGATTCATCGAAAGAAAAGAGCTGGGACCAAAACCCCTCTCTCCATTTTCATTCACCGAACTAGAGTTTGAAAAAAGGTTAGATCAACTTCTCACCCATTCAAAGTATAAAGAAAATGCAGAGCTGATCAAGAACGCGCTAGACAATGAAAAGAATGGAGCAGAATTCACTATTGAATCGATACTCAGCCAACTTTAGAATTGTATCATTTACTGGCTATCAGTAAGATAGAGAATAACCCTGGAGGTTTGTGATGGAGCGATTTGCTATTCTAACCCTGTGTTTTTTTAAAGCTGCCGTCTTTGCAGATGATTCAGCAGATGGCCTAGGATTAAAGGCTGCTGTAGAAGCACAGCAACATGCCTACTGCCCCTATTCTGATTACCCAGTAGGTGCTGCGTTAGTGGGTGCTTCAGGGAAAATTTACACTGGATGCAATGTAGAAAATGCCTCTTATGGCCTTTGTATTTGCGCGGAAAGGAACGCTGTCTTCAAAGCCGTTTCAGAGGGAGAACAGGATTTTACAACGATCTATATTATCACCAAAGATGGGGGCGTTTCCTGTGGAGCATGCCGCCAAGTACTGTATGAATTCAACCCCAAGATACGCATTGTCGCAGCAGATGACGCTCTTAACCTGCATTGCGACACCACCTTAGATGTATTGCTGCCGCACGCTTTTGGGCCTAAAAATCTCCAATAGCCATCGATTAAGAATTAGACCTCTTGCCTCGATAATCCGATTGAACTTTGCGGATTTTATCCATCCAATACTTGTGGGTTAAGCGCTCTCTATATGAGGGATTGTGAAATACATCTCCGTATTGTTTGAGCCATTTTTGTAGGTTTTCTTGAGTAACCTCACTGTAATTATCCACAATTACTACTGGTAACCCCTCAAATAATGGGTCCAAAAAAGAGGTTTTTGTAATGACAATACAGCCTAAGGCAAGACCTTCCCATGTCCAATAACAGTCCGCTCCACTCCCTGAAGGACTGATATCAAAAGCTCGCTGCCCCTTGATTTTCCACACCTTTGTCCTATCAATAAACCCGGAATTTAGATCAACAACCTCATTTTTCTTAAGAATTTGCACTATTTCATGCCGTGAATCTCCGAACCGATTTCCCCCATTGTTATTGATGGAAAAATCGCAAAAGATCTTGTTGCCTATCCTACTTGTTGTATTTTGTAATTTCTTGATGATTCCTTTGAGATCCTTCTCTTGCTGTAAAGGTGTTTTGGGAATTGCCTTTCCTAGTGAAAATGACGACAATAACCGCGTGTGGTAATCAAGCCCAAGAGGTATGGGGGTGACTTTTGATTGAAACTCTCCCCTGTAATTATTATTCTGAATGAACAAATGGATAAGATTTTCAGAACTTAAATAACTGTCGATCTCTCTTGCAAACTTATAGCCTTCAGGAAAAGTAGGATTTCCAGAGCAAACAACAATGATCTTCTTGTTTAATTTATCGAGAGTATTCTCAAAAAAATCCCTAAGATTTTTTGAATAGAGCCAAACAATATCTCCATCTTCGGCAGAAAGCAGAAGAGACTCCTGATATAAAAGGGACTCCTGAAAATTTCGGAGTGTGTGCAACAGGCCATATTGCTTGAATTCTTTAGAGATTACTTCTAAAAAGCCATTTAATGACCCATAAGGCAAAAGATCCGACTCTATGGCAAAATTTGATGCAGAGACAAAATGAGTTGTTTTGAATCCTCTTAATAGATTATCGGCCTCTACCTTGCATAATCCGAAAAATGAACACAGGACCAGCCATTTTACCCACTGCTCCGATTTTTTAAAGACTCTCGATATAGTTGACTGCTTCATGAAACATGATTGTAGGATATATCTAACTTTTTGGAAATAGGATAATTAGAACCC
>JAJZEO010000131.1 GCA_021847505.1 bacterium | reverse complement strand
ATGCCCCAATGCGTTGTAAAAGGCCGTGTCATACAAACCGACTTGTTCAAGGACAGTTCGATGAAAATAAGTCCATGGTTGATAATGGTTTCGATAAAAAGAGACCTCCACTCCATCTTTATACCTAATCGAATAACGTTTTTCGTTGCTGCTATTCGATAGGAAAAAATTAAAGTGTAAAATCCCACTTGTTTGTGCTGCTTGAATGTAGTGTTGATAAACGTCGTCTCGTTTAACAAAAATATCATCTTCAACAAGAAAAATATGTTCACATCCTTCTTGCAAAAGTAGTTCAAGAACATCATTCTTACTCTGAGTGACACCATAACGGTGCTCATGTTGGATGAGAAAATCGATTCCCAAATCAGACAAGTCAAATTCAAGCGGCTGACCATCATTGACAGTAACTAGGAGATCAGCTTTAGGGAGCGACCTTACACATCGCTCAAAGAGTTCAGGCCGATCGCATGTGATGATTCCCACCCCGATGGTCATTTGCCTTGTCCAACTCGTCTACAAGCGCCCTTGCAACCTCATTTTGTTTATTCAATGACATTGCACCTCGCTCGCGTTTTTCCTTGTAAAGACCGATGACGTTGTTTGCAAGAACCTTTCCAAGCTGAACCCCTTCCTGATCAAAGGAGTTGATATCCCAAATGAATCCCTGAAAAGCCACATAATGTTCATAGTAGGCAAGCAATAATCCGAGCGTAAACGCATCAAGTCGATCAGCCATGAGGATATGACTTTGTCGATTTCCAGGAAAGTACTTATTGTGATTAGGAGCATGTTGCCCCGTTGCAAGCGCAATGGCTTGAGCAACCGCATTAGAAATGATTTTTTCTTGGTTAGTGGAACCGTCGATGATTTCGTCTTCATCGAGTTGAGAATTCTTAAAGACAATGAACTCGATCGGAACTACTTTTGTTCCCTGGTGAATGCCTTGGTAGTAAGAGTGCTGACCTTCAGTTCCCACACTTCCCCATACTACGGGGCAAGTGTCCCAGTCAATAAAGGAACCATCCTCTTTGCAAACAGACTTTCCATTTGACTCCATAAAAAGCTGTTGCAAGTGAAGCGACCAATGATCCATTCCCGCTGCATAGGGAATGATGGCATAAGTGTCGCACTCTAGAAAATTGCGGTTCCAAATTCCTAAAAGAGCTCCCCAGAGGGGTAGATTTTTCCGGGGATCTTTCTCGTGAAGAGCGTGCTGATCCATAGCAAAAAGCCCCCTCAAAAACTCATCCCACATCTTCATCCCAAATAAAAATGCGAGAGGGACAGCGCCCACCATGCTCGATACAGAATAACGCCCTCCAATGAAATCCCACATATAAAAAACTTCAAGGTAAGCTTGAGGTTTATCCATAGGACTCCCCTTACCCGTCACTACAGCAAAATGATCTTTAGGATCGAGCCCTGCTTCTTTAAAGCGCATTCGAAGAAGCTCCTCTTGCGCCTTGATCTCCAAAGTATCCCCCGACTTAGAAATGATCACGACGATTGTCTTTTTCATATCGACCTGGCGAAGGATAGAAGCCACTTTATCCGGATCAACGTTGGAGGCAAAATGAAGAACTCGATCATTTTTTTGATAATTTTTTAGAGCTTGTTCTACAGCCAATGCTCCCAAATAAGAACCACCAATCCCCACAGCGATCATGTACTTATATTCACACGTTGAGAGAAACTTGCCGAGTTTCTTTAACTCCTCCTGATACTCAGCTGAGGCATGGTGAACAGCCTTTGAATGCTCCTTCCCTGGTTTCTGATTCCGAATCGCGGTATGGCCAACCATTCTTCTTTCTGATTCACAATTATTTACATAATTCATCATCTCCATATCTTGAAGACACCACATATTATCCTCAACATTAGCATCTTTAGCTAGATGGCATAATGCCTCACAAATCTCTGCATTTACACGTTCTGTTGCATAGTTCATTCTTAAACCCAATGCAGAAACGGTATGCGTTTTCACCCGCTCAGCGCTGAGAGCATGAGCTTTTGATAAATCGGGTGCCGATTTCACTAGATCCTTAAGTCGTTTATATGACGTATGTTCCGTAAACTTCATAGATGCCTCCCCAAGCTCTTATTAAACTGTATGACATAGAGTAAGTAAGATAATCAATGGTTTTTTATACAATAAGTTGCAGTAAAACCCTTCATAATGCTATGATCCAGCCCCATGGATTTCGGGGTATAGCGCAGTTTGGCTAGCGCGTCTGGTTTGGGACCAGAAGGTCAGGGGTTCAAATCCCTTTACCCCGACAGGGCGGTCTTACAAAGGCCGCCTATCTTATTTACCCTCCCCCCCGCAGCAATAAACCCATCGATCATTCTCTTGCCCTCGCTACTCACAAATCCCTCAAGGATGAATAAGTCATCGATCAGATGCCAACTTTCATTGAGCATTTGATCCGGAATGATTTTGTAGCTGATTTTTTCAGCATTAAGCTGCTCGAGCGCCCGTTCAAGAATTTCATAATCCACTCGTCCTACTTCAGGTAACAGAAGTGCTCTGTTGGGGGTTTCGATCTCTTCAAAGAGAGCAGGATCGCTACCAATGAAGCCAAATTCCGATTTTCCCCATTCCCAAGCAAGCCCCTCAAAAGGAACCTTTGCCCCCTTGACACACGGCTTAATGTAAGGAAAGGTATAAGCTGCTAATAACTCTGCTTGTTGTGCGCTACTAACGATCGACTTGAAATTCAATAAAACATTTAACGAAAGTTCGTCGGGTAGCACCGCCCCAAGTCGATGTAAGTATTCCATGAGAATTTGAAGAGAAAAGAGACGTTCTGCATGCTCATTTTTTCCCATGATTTCGCAAAACTCATCGCGCAGCTGTCTCATTTCAGCATGATTCTCTATCGCCTGCCGAAAATCCCCGGCCCCCCGGTAAAGAAAGACTCCATCAATATAAGGATGATACTTCTCATAGATCTTCCTTGTGAAGGTCGTTAAAGCGATCGAGCAACCCTGAAGTCTCATCTGATCTTTGAAATGATGAGAAAGAGGATCAAACCCAAATCCAAATTCAAAATAAAGGCGCTTTCCCCTTTCAATCGCCTCGTCGATTTCTTTATACTTTTCTTCAAAACCAAGAGAAGAGTCATTGGTGGCCTCTAAGAAAATATTGAAACTATTTCCCTGAAGCCCTTCGGTGATCAAAATAGGCATTAAACTTCCTTTTTCAAGTACTTTATATAGTGAATCGTTCGTCCCATCTCATCCCAGAGTCGATTAAAGTAGGAAGAACCATATTCATCAGGCTTATTCACAAAATAAGGAAGAGGAAAAGCCGGCTCGAAAGAGGGATTAGCCTGCATACTCTCGATCGAGATCTTAGCGTAAGGGGGGTCATCTGTCACAATGATGCAATGGGCATTTGGCTTACAAATTCTCGCCATCATACTAATGAACGGTTCTTGAAGAAGGCGGTGTTTGGCATGTCTTAACTTCGGCCAAGGGTCAGGGAAATTGATATAGATCCCCTCAACTGCCCCCTCTTTCAAGTAGTGATGACAAAAATCTTCTGCATTGCCACAAACGACAAAGAGGTTGTCTAACCCATGGTTTTTCATTTTAGACCAAATTTTCCGAACCCGCGTAAACTTTCTTTCCACAGCAATCCAGTTAATATTCGGTTTCTCTTCCGCACATTTGGCAATCCACTCCCCATTTCCACTACAAAATTCTATGTGAATGGGATGATCATTTCGAAAAATTTCTTCACTCAAAGAAGGCAAGGTAAAGGCTTGGTGCTCCCCATAAAAGCGGGGCACGCAAAAAACCCGATCATGAATGAGGGGCTTTCTATCGGAAAACTTATAAAAAAATGGTAAATCTTTTGGATTCATGCACGGAGTTTAACAAAATAGTCGATTGACTTAAATCAAAATGTACGATAAATTGCTGTCCTTTCGAAAGCCCAGGTGGTGAAATGGTAGACACGCCAGACTTAGGATCTGGTGCCGCGAGGCGTGGGGGTTCAAGTCCCTTCCTGGGCAATCACTAGTCGAGTGATGTGCCGCTTTCTTTCGTAAGTAATCCCTCTAAGAAAATCTCGTACGCCTTTTCATCAGAAAGGATGTTTCCAAAGTTGAAACTTTGAATCTCGGCAATATCTGCATTAAACTGTGCGATCTTTTCATCGAGATACCCATAACGAAGCCCCAAAAACTCAATCCCTGTTTCATAACACACATGGGCAACCTCTTTAATGTTTGAGTACTTATCGTTGATGAATAGCACCCGTTTAGGTTGATAATCGACTAATTCGAGAAACTTCAAAAATGCCTTTCCTTTATGCGTTCCTGAGGTGAACAAGACCCCTCCATCGAAAAAAATAGGCCTTTCTGAATGAAATATAAGCGGCTCCGTCCTCGGAGCAGTTTTCCTTAAATCAATAGCCAGCTCATCAAGTTGATCCAATGTGCAATGAGCCATGAGGCCGTCTCGAGTGGTAAGTCCCATGATCATGGTTCCTTCAGCCTGCTGTAGCCTAATCAATTCAGCCGTACCTTCTTCCACGACCTTTACTTTAGTAACCGCCTGAGCAGCTACCCATTCGACCAAAGTTTTTCGTAAAGCCTTTTCTCTATCATTATATTTTTCAACCATTTGACCTAAGCGATAGTAAAACCATTGGTCGGATCCCAAAAGTTGCACCGGTTCGATCAAGGTATTATCTAGATCATAGATAATCAAAGTACCTTGTGTGCGATACTTTTCTATATCTTGAATTGTCATCGATTCAACGATTGTTGCAGAAATCATCCTCATAGAAAACAAACAAAGACAAAACCAACCTTTAAACATAACCCCTCGCAGTGAATATTTTAGAGCAGGTTACAATAGAGACTGTTTGATCGCCAATACGAAATTTGTTTTCAGAGATTTAGTGCGTCTAAGACAGCTAAAGCCCAAATGGGAAAAACAATGGTCGCATCGGAGTTGATAGAATGCATGGGGGTATCTTGGTTGATTTTATTCCAAGTGATCTTTTCCTTAGGTAAAGCTCCACTAAATGAACCATATGAAGTTGTCGAATCACTAATTTGAGTAAATAGACTCCAAGCTTTTATATCGATTCCAAGATCGTTGACAATGAGGGGCACTACACAAAGCGCAAAGTCCCCTGAAATCCCCCCACCAATTTGAAAAAAACCAATTTCTTTCTTTTTTCGCTCACTCATGTACCAATTTGTGAGTGAAGACATTTGCTCTAGACCATTCATAACAAAGCTGTATCCGGGGAGCATGGCCAATTCTTTTTTGGCCACAATCATATTTCCAATTGTACTATCTTCGAACCCTGCCGTCCAAATAGGGAGATGCTTTTGATAGGCAGAAAAAAGCCAACTATCATTTAACTGAAGTTTATTTTCAGCAAACATCCGGTAATAGATCTGATAAGGGGCAAGAACTTCCCCATTAACGAGCGCCTTCTCAATCGTGGGAACCAGGTCGCTATATGCGCTAAGGATAACTGAATGAGGAATAGCCGTATCATAAACTCGGCTATATTTTTACTCTACGATCTCTACTTCGTCTTCTATTGTGAGATTCCATGGCTGATTGAATTGCAAGTATTTAGAGTATCCCACGGCTCGAAAGTAATCTTCTTCAAGATTCGCCCCCGTACAGGAAATTCCATTGACTAAATCGGTATCAATCAACTTGGAAAGAATCGCCCCTATGCCGGCAGTGCTCATGGCCCCACCCAAAGAAATATACATCTTTCCGCCATTTTTAAAATGCTCTACCCAAGCATTCAGCGCATTTCTCACCTCGCGTGAATTGTAATGCTGGAAATACTTTTCTATAACTTTGTGCATCTTCATTTTTGATATTTTCTCCTAAACGCAAAGGTCTGATAAATAAGTTTTGCAAGGGTAAATTCAGGGGCTGTTGTTCCTGGGGTGGGGATAAAGTTGTTAACGTCCATCCCGACTATTCTTCTTGATTGAGTTAACTTTCTTACCAACTTAAGTACATGAGAGTATAAAAGCCCATCAGGTTCAGGTGTCCCGGAGCTCACAATCGAAGGGTCAAACACATCTACATCAACTGTAATGTACACATTAGGTGTGCATTCAGCTAACACGTCATCGATCCAAATATCAGTTCCGTCTTTGATATCTTGAGCAAAAAAGAGTTTATCATATTGAATTGCGTTTTGCTCTCTCTTAGACATGGAACGAATACCCACTTGAACGACATTTTTTGTAAGCTCAAGAGCCCGACTCATCACACAAGCTTCACTATACGGAGTTCCATCAAAACTCGACCTCAAATCAGTATGGGCGTCAAGATGCAAGATTGTGCAATCTTTGTGGTAACGAGTGACTGCTTGAAAAGCACCTAGGGATATCTCATGTCCTCCCCCTATGAGAACGGGAAACTGTCCATTTTCTAACGCCCTTGTGACTGCAGCTGAAACCATCTCGACCATTCGTATGGGGTTTTCTCCGGAAACAATGGGCTCTCTAGTAAAAAATCCAGCTTGAATGGGTTGAGTGTCAGTTTCAATATCATAGTTTTCAAGATAAGTTGAAGCATCTAAAATATGGAGAGCCCCTTCACTTGCGCCTAATCTATAAGTTGCACTTGCATCATAAAGAACAGGGACAAATATAGCCTCAGCAGTTTTCTCAGTTCCTTGTTGGGCCATAAAGGGGGCGATTTTTAGAGGTACGGGGGAAAAAATATGTTCATACTCTGTAAAAGCAATAGCAACAAGAACGGTGCCATATTTTTTTGTGACTCGATTAGACCTGATTTCCACGCGCAAATTGTCTAAATCGTGCTCCTCCTTATATCCACCTACATAGAGAGCCTCAATGGCCTGCTTTAATTTAACTTCTACAGCCTCAGGTTCGCTTTTCTCTCCGATTTCACATACTAAACTTCCTATCTTTTCCCGATTCGTTTTTTTAACTAAATCCCCTATAATCAATCCCGCTGTAATCAGATCCCCTTCTTCCCCATCGCAACTTGCATAGATCGTATCCATGACTGCCCCATGGACCATCTCTGGCTTTTCATCTGTTTCTACACAGTTCTTTGGTAGAACAGAGGAATACCTCATGATATTGTAATTCTCTATTCCACATTCTTGAAGGGCCATATGAAATGACCCAGCATGATAAGTAATATCACTTTCACCAAATCCCGAAGCAACAAAGTACTTCGTGGGAATCTTTTGAAGCTCCCTACGACGGGAATATCGATCCATTTTCATTTTTTAAGGCCATTTTATTATTAAATAATTATTTAATGATAATATAGACCCGTTCGATTTATTATAGTATCAAAACAAACAGCGAGCCACTGCCACATTGAAAACAGAATAATAAGAACACCCGCAATCAACAAAAATAGAAGACGTTATGTTGATTCAGTAAGTTTAGTTCTGCTGGCAGAATTCGGAGGCAAAAGTCACTAACCCTTGTAGTAACTCCAAATCTTGGGTCGCCCCTGTAGGATCCGTGATAGTGATCTTAAAGTTGTTATTAGCCTTTAGAAATGAAAGATCTAGATACATTCTGGGTGTAGTTGCTGTGCAAGGTTTAGTATCGATTGCACTATCCAGAAGGGTTCCCAAATTGAGATCGCGCATTCTTCCACGAGTGTCGACTACATAGGCTTGTAAATTTCCGCGTCCCTTCTTGGAAAAGAATACTTTAAGGGTAGCACCTGGATCTGTTTTCACAGGCATCACCATTGCAGGTAAGGGAGTTCCCTTACAAGAAACTAAAGTATTCACGGCTGCCATAACTAGATTATTTAATGAAAGGTCCATCATGTTTCCCTGGGCATCAACTAAGACGGTCTTCATTTTCCCATTTTCAACGCTAAACATAATGCTGAGAAAATGGGTGTCATCTGCCATAATACTGCAGTCATTCATAAGTTCTGCACAAGCACAGAGTAAATTTCCCAGATTCAACAGTTCTTTTCTACCGTCGGGGTGAACAATATACGCTTCAAGAGCCCCTCTCTTTTCTTTCTCAAAAAAGATCTGTACCCCTTTAAGGCTAGCCTGGCTTTGCACCCCGCTACTACCATCGCAATTCTTTAAAGAGGCGGAAAGAGCATTTAGCAACACGTCAAGAGAAAATGGTTGTTGACCTTGTCCATAATTAAAATAGATCTGGGAACCATCTCTATAAATGTAAATTGTATCACCACGTTTTACATTACAGTTAATCAATTTCTTACCTAACATGGCTTCTGTTGCAACGCTGATAAATGTTCCAAATGTAAGAGGCTGGGTATTTCCTTGTGTATCGATAATGGTGGAATTGTATTCTCCTGCTCTTATCTTAGTAAATAAAATGCGGATGGTGGGGGTGGTTTCATTGAGCTTTTGTTTGTTTGCACCATCAGGTGTACAGCTCGTTAGGCAAAGAAAAGTTGTAAGGGTAAGCAGGGCGGCTTTCATATTGAACCTCTTTAATTTGATCTTTCGAGTAACACATTCTACTTATTCGTGCAAACGCTTTTCAGATCTCGACAGACAATAGAAAATCCAACAAGAAACCATAAGAGAGATAAGCCCAATGACAAGATACCCTGTTGCCGCTTGCCACCCAAAAAGATTTCCCATAAGAGCGATCGCCCCCGCTGAAAATAAAACTCCAATAAAACCCATTAACGTTCCAGCACCAACAATGGCACCCCTATGTTTTTCAGGACTTGCCAATTGTATATACGCATCCATGGGAACCACATATAACCCACCATTGAAACCCACTAAGAAAAAAAGAAATACGGAAAAAATCAAATGGTGTTGAGCAAAAAACAGTATAATATAAGAAAACGACGTACCGAAAGCCCCCCAAACACTCAAACGAAGTTTCACCTGCTTACCAGAAAGAGTCCCCACTACCCAAGATCCAATCCCTACCCCAAGAGCCGCAGACAAATAAATATACCCTGTATCTACATCAGAAAGGCCTAGTGATTGCATCCCAAAAGGAATTAAGTTAAGTTGCGTATAAGCCGCTGTGAATAAAAAGTAAGAAGAAGCAAAAATCGACAGCAACAAGTACCGATGCTCTGAGGCAATCTTAAAAGTCCGCACCATATCTTTAAAAAAGAATAGATCGATTTTTCTTAAATGATTCTTCACGGGGGTATTTTCGATTTTATACCCAGAATAGATTCCCATGAGAGAAAAAGCTATACAGACCAACACCACCAATGTGTAATTTTTGTTAGTAAGATCGCAAATAATTGTAGCTAGGAATGTTCCAAGGATAATTGAGAGATACATTGAAAGAGTTAGAATCCCATTAGTCTTTGATAACCTCTCCTTAGGTTCAATTTCGGGGATGATTGCAAATTTTACCGGAGTAAAGACACTTGCTTGTAAAGCGATAAGAAATAGGGCAAAGTAAGAAAAGAAGGGATTTTTAAGGGCTATAGCCCCTAACCCGAGAAACATAAAGAAAAGTTCTGCCCACATCGTCCAAATAATTACCTGGTTTTTACTAAATTTATCAGCCAATTGCCCTGAGGAATAGGTAAAGAAAAGAAAAGGCAAGATAAACAGTGTTGCTGAGACAGATAAGATCGTATTGGAATACTCAACACCTAGCGTATCTATCAAAGAATAAGTTACTATCAATCGAAAAATGGCGTCGTTGAGCGTAATCAAGCAGTTGGTGGCATTCAAATAGAAGAAGGATGAACGTTTTCCCATATACTGTGGACTCTATTTACCTTTCCAATTAATTGCCATAACCACTATGCTTCCCCTATGAAAAGACCTTCTATTTCACAAAACTTTGCGATTCTTATTGCCTTGGTTTTAGGGGTGATGACACCTTTTTTACGCCTTGATTTTTTATTGACGGGCGCCCATATCATTTCTGAAATCACCGTAAAGACTTTACAGCTGATTAGCTTGCCCCTTATTTTCCTATCGGTGGTCGCAACCTTAAGTGGAATGGAAAATCTTAAGCGGCTTAAGTCACTTGGATCTAAGGTGTTCAAATACACATTGCTCACTACCATTATTGCTGCTTCCCTTGCTTGCCTTCTTTACCTGGCTATTGGTCAGCCTACTCCAATTCTAGGGATGGACCAAGCCCCAAAAACATCCCCGAATCTTTTAGAAACGATGCTTTCGCTATATCCATCCAATGTTCTCGGAACTTTTACTGATGGAAACGTATTTGGTGTAATGCTCCTAGCCTTGGCCTTAGGTTCAGCTATCTTGGTTCTTCCCCAAGAGCAGAAGGATCCGCTAAATCATTTTTTTAGTAGCCTTTTTTCCGCTTTTCTAAAGATCGCTTCCTTCATCATACAATTCATCCCTCTTGGAATTTGGGCATTCGTGGCCCTATTTGTAAAAAACATCTTAGTCGAGGGTGTCGCTAACTATAAGCCAATCATTACGTTTTTGATCATTGTAACATCGGCCAATCTCATCCAAGGGATAATCGTACTCCCCCTTTTACTCATCTCTAAAAGAATCTCTCCGAAAAAAGTCTTCCTTGGCGTTGCTGGAGCTTTAAATGTCGCCTTTTTCTCGAAGTCTTCAAACGCCACCCTTCCTATAACCCTTAATTTGATGGAAAAAAGGCTAGGAATCCCCTCAAAAATCACTTCATTTGCCCTTCCCCTCTGCACCACTATTAATATGAATGGATGCGCCGCATTTATCTTTACTTCGGTGGTATTTATTTCAGCTCTGAATGGAGTGATCTTTTCAGGTACACACTTGATCGCATGGATTTTTATCGCCACAATGGCAGCCATTGGAAATGCAGGGGTACCCATGGGATGCTTTTTTCTCTCAAGCGCCCTACTTTCGGGTGTAGGCGTACCTCTTGAGATGATGGGACTCGTTCTTCCATTTTATGCTTTAATTGACATGTTAGAAACTGCTCTCAACGTATGGTCGGACTGCTGTGTTACGGCCATCGTCTCCAAAGAATTGGAAGAAGAAGAAATTCAAGGATTACCTTCTGTATGACTCCAGCCAAATCACAATCACACAAAACCCTCTCGTTCTTTCATATTGTGATGATCAATGTCATTGCAGTAGATAGTATTAGGACCCTCCCCTTTGCGGCTCAATTTGGATTCTCTCTCGTCTTTTACTACCTTCTTGCCGCCATTTTCTTTCTAGTTCCCAGCGCTTTAATTTCTGCAGAACTAGGAACTGGTTGGCCAAAAAAGGGCGGGCTTTATGTTTGGGTACGAGAAGCTTTCGGACTTAAATGGGCACTAATCGCTATCTGGCTTAATTGGATCTACAACCTCGCTTGGTATCCCACAATCATGGCATTGATTGCTGGCACCTCGGCTTACCTATTTCTTCCTTCCTTAGCCGAAAACCCCCTCTACATTACACTTGTCTCCCTAGCCCTATTTTGGATCGCGACCTACGCCAACTGCCATGGAATGAGAATCTCCAGTTTAATCAGCACTGTAGGAGCTATTGGGGGAACCCTTTTTCCTATGTGTCTTATCATCATCTTAGCCATCATCTGGCTAATGCTAGGTCACCCTTCACAAATTTCCTTTTCATCTCAAGCATTTTGGCCTAGTTCTGATACTCCCGGCCAACTCGGGTTCTTTAGCAACGTCTTATTCGGATTAATCGGACTTGAGATGGTGGCTACCCACGCTCAGGAAATGAAAGATCCAGAAAGGGACTACCCCAAAGCGACGCTCGTTTCAGCCTGTATCGTTATATTGACAATAGTATTCTCTTCCCTAGCCATTGCCATCGTGGTTCCTTATAAAGATCTAAACTTAATTGTGGGAGTATTACAAGCCTTTCACATTTTCTTTGAGGCCTTCCACGCCCCCTTTCTTACATTTGTCCTTGCCATTTGCATAATACTTGGTGGTCTTTCAGCTGTTTCAGCCTGGATTATTGGCCCCACAAAAGGCCTTTTAGTCGCAGGAGAAGATCAATCTCTACCACCAATATTCGCCAAAACTAATCAACATGGCGTTCCCGTAGGCGCCCTAATCATTCAGGCCATTGTAGTGACCTTCTTATCCCTTGCATTTTTACTCTTGCCTTCTGTGAATAGTTCATTTGCAATTCTTTCCATTATCACCGCCCAATTAGCTCTCATTGTTTACTGCATCCTATTTGCGGCAGCAATCAAATTGCGTTATCATAAACCAGAAATTAAAAGACATTTTAAAGTCCCTGGAGGCAGCATGGGAATTTGGGCGCTTTCTCTCTCTGGAATTGCAATTTGCCTTTTTGCCATAGCCTTAGGATTTATTCCCCCTATGCAGACCCAGCTCTCATCACTCGTACTCTATGAATTGTTGATTGTGGGTGGAATGGGATTACTGGCTCTCCTTCCAATCCTGATCCAACGCCTCTCAAAAGGTCCAAAGAGAGGGTAATTTTTCTTTGAGAAATATAGTCATAGCCAAAAAAGAAATCAGCAAGTATGATCTGGGGAATTTTAAGCAGATGAAGATGTATGATAGAATATGTCAGGTGAGTTAGCACAAAAGCCATTTGGAAAGTGGCGGAGGCGTCTTTGGCCTTTCCACCGCAATGAACTCTACAAACTGCTCCCTTTACTCCTTATAAAATTTTTAATCTCTGTTGATTATCAAGTCCTGACTGTTCTTAAAGATACCTTGATCGTCACGACTAAAGGCTCCGGAGCTGAAGTAATCCCTGTTCTAAAAGGGTGGGTCGTCCTGCCTTCTGCCATGCTAGTTGCCCTCTTATATTCAAAATTAAGCAACATACTTAACAAAAAAAACCTCTTTTACACCGTGCTTGGCGGATTCATGATGGTCATTTTCCTCTATGGATTTGTCCTCTATCCCAATGCCGATTTTTTCACCCCTACCGCGTCAGCAGACTGGCTTTTAGGCAAGATGGGGCCGGCACATTCTCACTGGGTAGCTGTATGGAGAAACTGGATCCAGACCCTCCTATTTATCACAGCTGAATTGTGGGGCAGTGTCGTCATACTTGTAATGTTTTGGGGGTTTGCCAATGATATTACCACAGTAGACGAAGCAAAAAGATCCTATAACATCTACATTGCTGCCGGGAACCTTGCATGCTTTGTTTCAGGCCCTATCATCTATGCAATTACCCACAAATTCGCTAATTTTGACTTCATCCATACTGTCCAAATTCTCATTGGTGGCGCTTTATTGGTGGGATTTGCCATCATGCTTCTTTATTGGTGGATGAACAAATACGTACTAGAAGACAAACATTATTTTTCTCCAGAAGAGTATCGTGGCACCCCTAGAAGAAAGAAAGAAAAACTCTCTTTAATCCAAGGGCTTAAGGTTCTTGGTAAATCAAAATATCTCTTAGGGATCGCCATTTTAGTCATAGGTTACGGGCTGACGATTTCTATGATCGAAATTACATGGAAAGCTTCTGCAAGCAAACTTTACACAACCTCCGCTGAGTATCAAGAGTTTACCAGCAAGGTCACCTCTCTTGTGGGCTTCTTTGCTCTGATTGTTTCACTTTTCTTTGGTACCAATATCTTCCGCAGGTTTAAGTGGCACACGAATGCTCAATTAACCCCCCTTCTGGTCGGCTGTAGCGGGATTATCTTCTTCTGTTTCGTTCTTAGCCAAAACCACCTTACCCCTCTCACCTCCCTCTTGGGGATTTCCCCTCTGGTTTTCATCGTGTTCTTTGGAGCCTTTCAAAATGTGATTAGTAAGGTAGCTAAATACTCTTTCTTTGACCCCTCTAAAGAAATGGCTTACATCCCCCTCGATGAATCCTCTAAGGTGAAGGGAAAGGCTGCCATCGATGTCGTTGGCTCAAGGCTTGGAAAATCTGGAGCCTCTTGGATTCAAATTCTTCTTATAGACTTAGTAGGAACAGGTTCGATTTTCTCAATCACCTATATTCTCCTTCCCATCATTGTAATTGTCACCTTATCGTGGATGCTATCGGTTAAATCGTTAAGCAAACAATTTGATGAAAAACAACAGGTTACAATTTAGCGTTGACACCTAGACCATTTCTATTAATCGTGAAATGTGTTAAACTAGAGCCCTATCGTGGAGGTTAACCATGGCTACCAAAAGACCCCTAATGTGGTCAAATATCTTGTTTATATTGGGCTATCACGTAGCTCTTCTTGCTCTACTTCCTATCTACTTCATTTATTTTAAGACATCTTGGCTTCTTTTTGGGATCTCTTTTGCCCTCCTTTACTCAAGCGGTCTTGCGATTACAGCTGGATATCATCGCCTCTTTTCCCACCAAACATATAAGACAAACAGATGGGTAGAAGCCGTCATGGTTTTCTTTGGAACCCTGGCCACCCAAGGTAGCGTCATTCGTTGGGCCAATGACCATCGCCTTCACCACGCTCATATTGATCAAGAAGAAGACCCCTATACAGTGGCTAGAGGCTTTTGGCACGCACACATTTTTTGGATGTTCAGACAACAAACCCCCATCGACAAAAAAGTAGTTTCGGATCTCTTACGTAATAAGCTCCTTGTCTTTCAAGATAAATACTATGAAGTGCTTATGGTTATCACCAACACCTTGATGACCCTCCTTATTGGCTGGATTACAGGAGACTACGTAGGAGCATTCGTCATTTCTTGGCTTTTAAGAATGTTTGTCCTTCATCATTTTACTTGGTTTATCAACTCCCTTGCGCACTATTGGGGGCACCAGAATTACTCAGCAGAGCACTCAGCAGTAGACAATTACATTCTCTGCCTATTAACATTTGGAGAAGGCTATCACAATTACCATCATACATTTGCATATGATTACCGAAATGGAATTCGTTGGTATCACTTTGATCCAACAAAATGGCTTATTTGGACTCTAAATAAACTAGGTCTCGCACGAGGACTGAGAAGAGTGGAAAAGAGCCGCATCAGCAAGCAAATGATTTCCGAGCACAAAAGAGCTCTTCTAGAAAAACTTCAAGGGGCTGTGACAACAAAACGCACAGAGCTTGAAGCAATGGCATCTCAGCTTGCCGAAAGCCTCACCAACAAACTGCACTCAATGAATGAGCTAGTAGCGAAATACAAGACCTTAGTCAAGGACCGTAGTTCAATCCCCGAGACGGTCAAACTTCTTAAGAAAGAGATCCAACAACTTAGAAAATCTCTGAAAAGAGAATGGTCTTATTGGCGCCGCTTCTCTAAACAAGTGATGCGATTAAAAGCTGCTTAAAAATTCGAAAAATTGCTAGAATCGCAGTTTTCCGATGTGGGATTTTGAAATGCATAAGCAGCTTGCCTTTTCATTTGTTGTCGCTTCATCCCTATTAGCCATTGACACTCCATCTCAGTATCCTTCATACGGCAAAGGACCGCGGACAATTCCCTCAGTTGAAACTAAAGTACCTGTAGAGGTAAATGGGAAGGTGGAATTTGAAAGCATTCCTGCAGGCGAACCCTTCCTAACTGGCCCCCTGCTTTGTCCTTCCGGACATACTGTTCCTTATGGACAAATTAACTTAGAGCCTTACATCTTCATAAACAATGCAGTGGGCTTTTACAATAACCATTGGCATATTCAACGTTTTTCAAGCCCCCAAGAAAGTGTTAACCTTCAATACTTTGTGCAGTGCGGCATCTCTGATTTCATGGATCTCACCTTCCTTCCTCAAGTATTCTACAACTATACAGGGAGTAGAGACAATTGGAGATATGGTGATTTTTACATGGCTACCGGATTTCAACTTTACTCAAGTCGGTTCGATAGTTGGCTTCCCACAACCAGAATCTCTTTTGGTGAGCTCTTCCCCACCGGGGAATATGATTTGCTCGATTTTAGTCAACTTGGGACTGACGTTGGTGGGGGTGGCTCCTTTGTCACAAGTGGAAGAATTGTCATGAGTGATATGTGGTATTTTGGACGTCATCACTTCCTCTCTCTTCGTTGGAGTAATACCTTTGCCTTTTGCACTAGTGTTTCAGTAAACGGCGTTAATGCTTATGGCGGAGATCCAACAACAAAGGGCACAGTAAAACCTGGGTGGATCTTCAACTCAATCATAGGGTCTGAATTTACTCTTACCAAACACGTTGCGCTTGCGCTAGACATCAATTTCCTTTATGCGGCTGAAACAAAATTTTCAGGAAAAACCCTTGCCTTTGTGGGTAAGAATGCTCCTACCTATCTCCTAAGCTTCGCTCCTGCTATTGAATACAATTTCAATGTTAACATGGGGATCATTGGTGGAATTTGGCTTTCAGCCTTTGGTCTAGAGGCCCCTGATTTTTGCAACGGGGTTATTGCTTTTAACTGGTATTTCCCCTAGGGACCGGGGTTTTAAACCCTATTAACGATCCTCAACCATCTTTGCTTGTTCTAGAGCCCAGGTAACAACTTGGTTATCCATCCATCTGAACTCTTTAAAGATATTTTGCCCCATAAACCCAATGTGACCACCATGTAGCGTCTTATAGATTTGAATGTTTGAGGGCAGCTTCATGCCATTGAGCACCTTGGAATTGATGATCGGATCATCTTCTGAAAAGAGAATCTTTGCTGGAACGGTAATATTTTTAATCACTCTCTTAGAGCTACAGTAGTAGTAGTAATCTAAGGCCGATGCAAAGTTAGCCCTTGGGGCTACATATAATTCATCAAAATCGTTGATAGAAACAGTCGGAGGTAAATTGTGAGGGGGAAGGTCGCTAAAATGAGAGTGAATAAAATTGACATCGCTTAACAACATGCGGAGAAAATATTTCGCATAAATCTGATTCTTCGGATGCATAAACAAACGAGCACTAGCCAAAAGATCCACAGGAGCCCCAACAGCAATCACCTGATCTACGATTCCTGGAGCCTGTGGCCCCAATTCCCCTAATAGCTTTAAAACAATATTTCCCCCGAGGGAAAATCCTATTAAACCCTTTTTTGAATTGGGAAAGAGCCTAGATATCTCCTGGATTGCCTCCAGAACATCATCGCTAGAGCCGCTATGATAAATGCCCCGAGAAAGCCCCCGCCCTGATCCACAATTACGAAGATTGATCCTGACTGCTTGATAGCCTAGCTTATTGAATTTCTTCGCTATTCTTCTCATATAGTGAGACTTGTGAGATCCGCAAAGACCGTGAACTAGAAAAAAAGTCCAACTATCCTCATTCCAATCCTTGGGTGTAGATACTTCTACAGCAAGAAGATCGTTATCCTTTAGCTTTATATAGTGGGTTTTAGAAGGAATTTCCCAATTAAAATTGAGCGAAGTCCCCAATATTGTTTGACAATAAGGGCTCTTTATCAAGGGTTTAAAATCAAGATGGTATTCCATAATCTGACTGCGACGTTCCTCTAACAGCCAACAATAATTAACCTTAAATATTTTTCACTATATTTTTGTATTTTAAACTCTTCTTATTTTCATTTATTTATGAAAATGTCATAATAAATAAAGTAACTAATAAATGGAAAATGTTTTATTAAGGAAAAAAGTAGATGCTTGAAATTGTTCACATCCACCAATCAACTAAGGATAAAATGGATAGCTCCATTTCACAAGAAAATTCTCTTCCTACCCGTTTTGGAAAATGCCTAGAAATTTCTTCTATTGATGCTAGAAATTTAAAAATCGGAGAAATCCCCTCGCAGCCTCAAGATGAGCCTATGGGAGAAGAGCTGATTTCCTATGTTGTTGACAATTTATCGGTTAAGGGAGCTCTTGCCTTAGATTCACGGGGATTTTTCTACTTGGACCTAGATGATCGGTATATTTATGACCTTTTTGATCGACTTAATGAAATTGGAACTGAAATACCCCCCTATTTTTTCCCAGGCGGTTACGGAGCACATATTTCAATTGCGTTAAGTTCAGAGATTTTTTCCCGAGAGCAAGTAGCACATCTATTAGGAGAAGAGATCAGTTTCACGATTACTGGTTGCTATTTTGTAAAACCTGAGGGTTGGGAAGGAATTAAGCGCGTCTGGTTTCTGACGGTTGATGCCCCCGAACTTTCCAACATCCGCATCGATCTTGGTCTCTCTCCTAAAATTCACAACCATGAATTTCACATCACATTTGCTATTGAAAAGGAGTTTCTCTCCCTCGATGACTTCTTGTCTGCAAAAGAAGACAAAGCTGGAAAAGGTTTCATTGAGATCAATTCAAAAGCAGCACGTCAGAGAAAAATTCGTCATATGCAACGTCTTTCAGACTATTGTTAATTTTTGTCGTATTTTTGTTTGCTAAAATATTAAGATCAGCTACGCTCATTTTTTCATAACACGAATAGCTTGAAGGATGAAATTATGAAAGCACATGTTAGAGCGTTTTCTCTTTTATTGTTTGTACCATTAGTGAGTGCATGGGCAGCCCCCTCTCACCTAGACCTCTCTTCAGAAGAGATCGAAATTCGGGAAATTGCAAGCTCCGATATCCCGCTTCGTGTCGTTTGCCGCATAGATGGTCAAGGACGCAGTGTAGAGCTCGATGATGGTGCAATCTGGACCATCCATACTTCCGACACAAATGTTGTTGCTGGCAAATGGAGACTGAATGATTCTGTCGTCATTCATCCTACTTTGTTTCCTCTCCTAGCAGGCACGCAATTTTATCTATTTAATGAGCGCACGCACACAACGGCAAATGCAACCCTAACTGCAAATCCCTATGCAAATGTCCCCACACAGATTCAAATCAATTACATCGATTATGTGCGTGGTGATCTACAGCTTATTGATGGTTCAGGGCGTACTGTCTACATGAAAGTCAATCCTAAATACTACACAGAATTTAGCCGCTGGCATGTAGGGCAAACATTAATCATTGGTTCAAACGAAGATTGTTATGCTGGTTGGTTTTCTAACTACCCAATGATTCTTATCAATGTCGAAAGAAAAAGTCATGGCTACGTTGAAGCACTAATGGAATAAAACTAAGGAGGGACTTAGAAATGGATTCAATCAATTCCTCATTATTCTTTGCTGCCCCTCCTGGCGTTAGCTCGCCAATGGAAGTCAAGTCAGGCGCGGCAAATGGAAGACCTTACGACTGCACTTTGCAGGCCTTTGGTTTAATTGCAATGGCCGCAGTTGCAACGGCTGTCTTTTTTGCCGTGTTACCTGAATTAGTTGCCTTAGCCTTGGCAATTCTCACAGTTTTGGGAACTTCCCACTTTATCTTAGACTCATGTTGCTGTTGCTGTGACGATGACAACACAGGTGTAGGATCTTCTCGTCGCCCTACTGAATCTCGAGAATCAGAGGGGCACCCTAGCTTGGGAAGACCACGCCCTACCGGAACTTTCCCCCGGGATACGGGTGGCTTTAGAGGTCCTGGAGGGATACGCACCGGTGATGGAACAGGTTTTGGAAAAAGGGGACCTAACCCCCATGCCCCACCACCCCCTGCTAGAACACCATTTGGAGGGCCTCCTCGTGCTGGTGACCATGATGGCTTTGGAGAAAATGCCCCTCCACCTAGAGCTCCACAAGGACCTCAACATCGCCGCACTCCTAGTAGAGTTGGTGAACCAGGCTTCGGCACATCGGGTGGTCCAATGAGAGCTGGTGAT
>JAJZEO010000114.1 GCA_021847505.1 bacterium | reverse complement strand
TCTCTATGTTGACAGAACCTCAATGTTTGAATCACTCAAGCAAATCAAAGCTTGGGTCCCCTCAGCCGAGCTGCATGCTGAAACTTTTGGCCCCCCCATCCCCCCTGGGCAGCAAGAAGCCATGTATGTCGAATCGACTTGCATGACCTGTGGATGTTGCTTGGAGGCATGCCCACAAGTTAATAATCGTTCCTCCTTTATAGGGGCTGCCGCCATCAATCAAGTGAAGCTTTTCAATGCTCACCCGATCGGCAAAAACCTCAAAAAAGAGCGCCTACTCCGCATGATGCAAAAAGGGGGTATCTCAGAATGTGGAAAGTCGCAAAACTGTGTCCAGGTCTGCCCTAAAAAGATCCCCCTTACCCAGTCGATCGCCGATGTGGGCCATCAAACCTCTAAGGAATACTTTAAACATAAGTTTGGCCTTCCTGAGCATGAAGATTAGTAGATCTACCCCTTAAATCATAATAAAAATTATTTGACATTTTAATTAAATTTATATATAATTTTCGCTGAATTTAATAAAAATAAGCGAGTTATAATGGATTCTATAGGAGCACAAGGGGCTGCGGCTGCTGTTTCCCTAAATCAGACAGACCACCTTTTGGGACTTCCCGAAGAGCTCTGGATTGTCATCTTCTCTCATCTCCCCATAAGCGATATAGGGCATGTCCGGCAAGTCTGCCGCGATTGGAGGAATATAGGGGGGGATGAGCAAGTCTGGAAGAGAGTTGCCGAGCGCCTAGAGCCTCACCTTTGGGGGGGTATCCCAACAAACTTTCAGCAATTCGTGAGCCAAGCAGCGATGAGTTCGAGGTACCTATTTGATATCCATCATATGGTCCATGTAGATCTAGAAACTCACACGATAGAGATCAGGATACAATTAACGGGAAGCGATGAACAGGTTCAGAACTCTTTCTGCCGTATTGTGGACCACCTTCCTATGGCCAAAGACCTCCTTCCACCCAGAAGTTATGCTCATGCAAAGATTATCATGCAATTAGTAAACAAAGAGGGGCATGCATTTCGTGTTAAAGGACCCGATGGTGAAATTGGCACAAAGACCAATGTTGTTGGAACGACCGATCTTTTACCTGACGAGAAGCAAAAATATCTAGAAAAGGCGGTGCCCTCAGGAGACAAGGAAAATCTAGGTCAATATCAAGAATTTGCTGTCTTGCCATACAAAGCAAAAGCGTAAAGAAAAAGAGGGGGGGTAATGGATCTAGTAAAAGGTTTAGCAAATGCGCATTCCTTAGTTGAAGGTTCTAATGCACAGACTCCTGTTGATGGCAAGGGAAGCCCTCTTTTTTCTCTACCGGAGGAGTTATGGCTTGAGATATTTTCCTTCCTAACCATTCTAGAGATTGGCCAAGCAAAGCAAGTTTGTCGAAGCTGGAACGTATGCGGACAAAACGATCAGCTTTGGAAAAGGGTGATCGAACGATTTGAACCTAATCCTGAAAGGAGCTCTCCTCATGAACGGGGAAAAACATATCAATCCGTTACTAGAGATTCTGTACGATTAGGATCATTCTTTGATATTCGCAATATAATCCATGTAAATTTAGAAGCACGTACGGTGGAATTCACAGTAAGATTTTCAGGTGAGTTTTATTCCATTCAGGAGAAAATTCGCCATCTTTTGAAGAGCATTGTCCAAGCAAAACAATTGCTTCCCTCTAGAAGCTTTTTATTTGCCGTAACTTTAGATCCAATTGATGACTCAAAACATTTTTCTTTCGAAATCAAGGGCCCACCAGGAACACACTGCGAAGGCCTGAAGATAAGCCATGTTGAGGAGATTTCTGACTTAGAGAAAGAGGTTTGTTTCAAAAGGATGGTGCCTTTTAAGGATAAAGAAAATATAGGCTTATATCAAGAGTTTAGTGTGTTGCCTTATGAATTTAAAGAAGCTGAAGTAAGTTAAAAATAACTAAATGTAATTAATTATGCATAATATTACTGGTTCAATAAATATTCTCGCAATCCCTGAAAATCTTGAAAGACAAGCCGGAATTCCTGATGACACAGCTGTAAAGGCTCCTGAGGCCTTACCTGAGGAAATTTTGGTTCTTATATTTTCATATCTCCCCATTCAGGATATTGGCCATGCAAGGCAAGTTTGTCGTGATTGGAATCAAGCGGGGGGAACGGAACAAGTGTGGAGAGCTGTTGCTGATCGTTTTGAAATCCACCCATGGGGGGAAGAACCTGATGGTAGAAGTATGACTTATCAATTTTTGGTGAGGGATGCTTCCATGCGTTTAGGTTACTTCTTTGATCTTCGTAGTATGATCGAAATAGATCTTGGAGCTCATACTATAAGAATCACAGCAAATTTGAAGGGCGATTTTTTTCAAGTTCAGGAAAAAACCCGAGGCATTTTGGGAAGCATAAGCCAGGTGGGAAAGCTACTTCCTCCGAGAAGTTATCTTTGCGTAGAAAGCGCTATTGCCCCTATGGGAAATAAACATTGGGAATTCCTTGTAATAGGACCAAATGGGCTTTGTTGTGGGAGTGAAGGGAGAGGAATCGATAACTTCCCTACCTCAGAAAAGCAAAAATATCTTCGAAGGTTAACACCTCGGGGGGACAGAGAAAATCTCTCATTGTATCGAGAGTTTAGTCTAATTCCAAATACTACGGGGACTAAGTAGAGGGTTAAATATGGATCGGATTGCAAGTTCAAGTAGCGCGATTATTTTGTTTGAAGGGTACAGAGTTTCTAGCAGTCCTGCAACTCCAGCCCCATTTCTACGACTTCCGCATGAGATGATGGTTCTTATTTTTTCTTATCTTACGATTGAGGAAATCAAGCAGGCAAGATTAGTCTGTCGAGAGTGGAGGAATATTGGAAGTGATGAGCAGGTGTGGAAGGTAGTTGCTGAACGGCTAGAAGCCCATCCTCTTGTTCAAGCCTGGGAATTGGTAAGTCAGGAGCTACGATTGTGTAGATGCATGGCAAATGCATTAGTAGAACAACCTATAGTCCCACCTTCTGCGTTAGTAAAGGAACTTTCTTGTCGGGGGTATTTTTTTGAAATTCGAAGTAGAGTTGTAGTCGATTTAACAGCTCATCGCATCGATATTAAAGGGAAAAGACCAAGGGATATATTCGGTGCAATAGAACTAAGACACCTTTTAGAAAGCATCTTTCTGACAAAATATTTGCTTCCTCCTAAAAGTTATTTGTATTCATTGCATTTTCAGGATTCCCTTGATGCAAATGGGGTAATTCAAAAAACGGGAGTGGGAATTCTTCAACTGAAACACCCACAGGGATTGCAAACAAACCCCTACATGTTAACGTGCTTGGACGAAGGCGCTTACATGCTTAGTGATGAAATGGTCCAAACATTTCTCAGGCAAATAGTCCCCCCAGAAGACGTTGAAGACTTATCAACATACCACCAATACACGGTAAATTGGCCGGATGATCAGATCGATTTAGAGGCGTTAGACTAAAAAATGGGGGCAGTTAACGAGACTTCGAAAGCTGTCTCAAGGTGATCTGCAATTTTTGTGCAAAATTGCTCTTTCGTCAGGTGCGGTTTGAGTGTTGTTAGAAACTCGTCATGACTGCGCCCCTTCCTGTATTCAGGTTGTCTTCTGGGGATGAGCAAGGTCTTCATTTTTTTAGGATCGTAGTCATAGAGAAATGTGGTGTGGTGTAGCCATCGGTCTTTTCTTAAATATTGAGCATTGCCTCCAATTTTCTTATTGCCGATCGTGTAGTCATTTTCAACTAGAGTTAGACCAAGCCCAAGCGCTTCTCGATAAAAATCAGCGGTCCACTGCAAGATTGGTTTGGGGAAAATCTCGATGGGTAGGGTGTTTCGATTCATAATGAAGGTAGCAAAGAGGGTATTATGGTCGACATAGACGGTACCACCCCCTGAGAAACGGTGGAAATAGGGAATGGCGGCTTGTTTAACTGAAGGAAGATCGAGCCACTCTTCGGGAGAAGCTGACAGCCCCATCACGATTGCATCAGGGGAGCCTGTATTCAGAATCATCCAATTTTGGTCGTCGGTTCTGAGAAGAGTTTCTTCAATGCGTAACTGCTGCTGAATCGGTTTGGCATCGAGAAGAAGGAGGTTTATTTTGTTTCTAGAGATACGATGTCTCCCGTTTTGACAATGCGGTACTTGATTCCTTGAACTGTTTTAAGAGTAAACAGCATCAAGTAACCGCCCGGCATCGCCTCTACAGTGGCGATATTCGTGATCATCGATTGGTCACGCAGGACAAAGATCAGGTTGGTTTGTTTGAGATCGCTAAGAGCCTTGAAAGCATCGGTCCAATCTTTGGCAACCACATTGGGATCGACGATCATGATGTCGGAAGAGCCCCTATCGGGAACGGTGGCAGCAGCTTCTTGTGCCTGTTTGGCCGTATCCTTCTTTTGTAGGTCTGCCATTTCGTCTTTTGTGATGTCGTTGTTGACGGCTTGAGAGACGAGCTTATTTTCCTTGGCAAACATTTTCTTGCCTTGATCGGACAAGATCATCTTGTCGTCCTCATTTTGAGCAAAAAGAGAGGCCGCTACGAAGGCAAAAGTAAAAACAGATTCTTTCATACACATTTCTTTTACTTGAAAGAGGGATTTTTAGCTAGTATGCACCGATAAACACCTTTCTTTTTAATATTCGGAGCCTTACTGTCTTTCATGCGCATCTTGACAAATTCTTTGCATAAGTGTAAACCCAAAAGAATGAAGAGTGGTCTTTTTCTGATTTCCCTTTTGGTGTTGCCTTTTGGACTTATTGCCGATGAAGATTCTATTGCCTCATGGGAGAAAAATGATTTTCTCCTCTACGAGGGCGCCATTTTTAATAATCTATTAAGGTACAATGAGGCAATTCAAACTCTCTCATTACTTATCATCCGTGATCCATCTAGTCCAGGGGCGCTTATTGAAAGGGCCTATGCTTATTTTGAACTAGTACCCAACCATAAAAGTTTTTTAAAAAATGTTTGAATAGTGTTTCATATATGCCTTTCAATTGGAGGCAGCTATGAATAAGAAATGGGCCGTTCGTCT
>JAJZEO010000104.1 GCA_021847505.1 bacterium | reverse complement strand
TCAAAGAAGTAATTGGAATGAACTTTTGCAACGCTGCAGCAACAGAGTGGCACAAAAAGAAATATGATGAAGCCTTAAAATTGTATCATGAAGCCAAAATCTACATGCCCGATGATCCCTTGGTCGATATTTTTATGGGGTTTAACTATCTATTCATAGGCAATGAAGAAGAGGGTAAAAAGCTTCTTAGCCGAGCAAAGACCCACCCTCCTAGAGACCATATTTACCCTGATACGTGTCTCATCGATTACCTTGACGGCAAAGTAGATGGGGAATCGATTAAAGCCATCTATGAACAAGTCGATGAAACACGCGAATCAATCCTCAAAAAGCAAGACGACCTGATGAAAATCCATGAAAAATGGCCCCATTTTCGTGAAGGAATCTTCCATATTGCTGTGACTTATCTGCAATTAGGCAGAAGCAAAGAAGGTCTTGAATGGCTGCAAAAATACCATGAAATTGACGACCACAACCCTACTGTAGAATATTACTTGGGAATTCTTTGCCTTCATCGGTTTCAATTTAGGAAGGCTAGCGGACATATCCGCCGATGTGAGGAAATTCTCACCTATCGTGGCTATCATCCACAAGCTCTAAAAAGCCTAATGACCCAATTGCGCACGACAGCACCATTCACCTAGGCTAGAATGGACCCCCATCCATTTTTTGAACGACTAGGTGATCTGTTAACGGGCTCTTTACAGTTGGACTGTTTCCTTCATCGATATGAATAATATCCCTAACTTCAAGGATTGTTCCATCACAAAAATAGCGATCCCCGCCCCAAAAGCCCTTTTTCATATAAGCGGATTGCCCTTCAACAGGTTTAACAACCAAAACCGCTGGCTTATTATTCTGCTCCTCTGGCTCTTCATCAAAAGCCCTATGTACAGAAAGAGACTGGCCAGTTGCATAAGCCGTTGCCTCTGATATAGCTTTAGGGTGATTTCTGTCATGCACAAAAAAATGCCCTTTGACCTCGAAAAAAGCCCCCTTTGTGGGTAGCACTTTCCAAGATTTCGTCCCATGGACAAATTCTTTTTCTTGCGGTGCTTCAATGGGTTTTTGAGTCAAAATATGCCCTCCCCATCCCGCTCCTATAAGAGTTACGCCAAGAATTAAGGCTGTACTTAAAATTTGAGTCATAACTACCTCAATTATAATTTATTATTATGAATATAATTATAACATAATCAACAATAATTTAGTATACATTTATTTATTTTTATAAAAGAGCCTTTTTAACCGGGGCTCTGAATGTAATTGACTGATATTCAATTGATTAAAACCGGTTATTCGCCGTTTTCTTCGACAAAGGGCCTTGCCCAGACAGAATCTTTAGTAGCGGTGTTGTAAAGCTTATAGCGGAAGTATTTATCCCCTTCTCGTCTATAACTGGTCTGTTTTTCCACCATGATTTCACCGTTAATCCATCCACCAGATCGATCGGTGTCTTTTTTGTAGACTTCCCACGTATCATTATTCGAGAGAACGAGCATCCGCCCACCATAATTATTTTCAGAAATCGTGGGAAGAGGCTGTTTTGACATCGACTTATTTTGGTGATTTGTGGCTTTCTGCCCTGGTGTGGGCGCCAATAAATCTGCACTACCCAATATCGGCAGACCTATTGCGAATATAATTATCCATCTTCTCATATTCTAACCCATAACTCTCGAGGTTATTTTTAACAATATTTTCCTGGAAAGAAACTTCAGCTCGAGGTAATAGAAAGTTTAAAAATCGTTGGATGTGAAAAATGGTTGAACCGACAAAGATCGATCAATTAAGCCATCATTTTCGGATGCTGGCTCCCCTCTTCCTAGAGAAGATTGAATATCATCTTGTTGGAAAGGTGCTTTTCTTTGAGAGTCCTACACACACTTATCTTGCACAGATCTATGAATCTATCCATACTAAGTCACAAATCCAAACGGACTTGGAATTATTAAGAAGCTTTTCTAACCATGGCTTTGACGTTCCTGTCCCCTTGATTTCAAAAGATGGAACTTCAATTGAAACCCAAATTTTTCTTAGACCCTGCGCAGTTTTTTCCAGACAAAGGCAAGATTTCCTCCCTTTGTCCACTACTGACATATCAAGAATGTCTACCCAACTGGCTGAAATGGAAAAAATAGCAGCACAAAAGCACCCCCATCCACGGGGGAAAAAAATTGATGCCCTTTTTACAATGTTCGAACTTCTTTTTCAAGAGGAAGAAGAGGTCGAAGAAACATTAATTAGTGAGTATTTTGCCTTTAAATCAGCCTATATCGAATTGTTAAATTCGACCCAAGAGAGTTGTTTAGGATTTTTCCCAGGCAGCGATCGCTTCTATCTCTCTAAAGAAGGCTCTCTCGGATTTACCCATAGGTCTTTTGTTTATGACCACCCCAGATTATTTGGCTTTGCACAATTTATCTTAAGCACTTGTTTTAACGATGATGGCTCAATGAATTATGAAAAACTCGATAGCGCAACCTCAAGCTATGCCATAGAATCTTCCCTCGCTGCAAGTGTATGGGAACTTTTTGACCTTACACTAAAAACAGCTGCCTTCTTTGAAGTGCTCTGTCATTGGCTCGCTACTGTTTATCAACCTCACCTCAAACATATTGATGAATTGATCGCTGCACGTATGAAACAGAAGCATTTAAAAACCCTCAAGTTAAAGGAAATTAGATGAGTGAGCTTGGTATAAATCAAAAGATTTTAACATTTGCACTACGCGCTGGATTATTCTATCCCGAAAAAGTAAAGCTCATCTCAAAAGGCATAGCTTCTGAAACTTATCAAATATTTAACGAAAACAAACGGTATATTGTAACCCGCTTTATCAACGAATCGGTCTCTCTTCAAAGTATTTTAATCATGAAGCTGTCTCGTTTTTTTTCAAAGATGCAGTTTCCTGTCCCCGTGATTTTAGCTACGGGTCAAATCGACAAATGTGAAACAATCCTCACCGAACATAAGTGGGGAAAGGTCAAACTTGAATGGTCGAATGATGATTATGCACAGCTGGGCACTTTGACCGCCAATCTCCATTGGACACAGAGATTATTTTTCCACAATCAACCCACCCGATCCCTTCCTGAAATGATGCAAAAAATGATGCAGGACACCAAAGATTCTCTTCCAGAAAGCTTTAAACCTCTGCTTGATGAAATAGAATCTCTTATCTATAAATGGCCAAGCGATGTGCCAAAGGGCCTAATTCATGGCGATATTTGGGTGAAAAATATCTTTTTTGAAAATGACAAAATCTCGGCTTTGCTCGACTTTCATCTCCCTTATTATGATTGTATTGTCTACGATTTAGGAGCCATACTCAAGGGGATTTACTTTTCTAAATCAGCCCAAGATAACGATCAAAAATTAAATGCCTTTTTAACAGCCTATCAAAAGATCAACCCCCTTTCAGAAAGGGAAATCGAACTACTTCCCCTCATGCTGAGAGCTAAAATCATTTATACGACACTCTTTATGCTTACTCAAGCCACCTACAATCTTCCCATGCGCGAAAATTATCTAAGCATCGCCATGTTTAACTATATTAAGCTTAAAGAAACTAAGGAAATTACTTTCGAAAAATCCTTAGTTTAGACCTCCTTAGGGATATGAAAGAGCTTCTTCGCAAAACTCTCGCACCTATTTCGTCCCTTTTGATCATCATATTGGGAACGAGTTTCTTTAATACCTTCGTATCGGTACGAATCTCTACCGATGGAGGGAGCAATCTATTAACGGGCCTTGTTTACTCCGCCTATTACCTCGGTATGATGCTCGGTGCCATATACATGGAGAAATTGATCAACCGAACAGGTCACATTCGAGCCTTTTCAATCTTTGCTTCATGCACTGCCTGTTCTATTCTCCTTCAAAGCTTTACTGTTTCTCCCTATGCCTGGATCATTTTTAGGTTGACCATGGGTGCCGCCTGCGCAGGCCTATTTATCGTCATTGAAAGCTGGCTACTACTGCTCTCCTCTTCCTCAACGCGAGGGGTCGTATTGTCCATCTACATGGTTTCGCTCTATTCGGCACAATCATTGGGACAATTCATTCTTAACTTTGTTCCCATTCAAGATGATAAGGCATTTACACTCACTGTGATATTTTGCTCACTATCGATCATCCCTGTCTGCTTTATGAGAGCTGCCGCCCCCCATGTCCATGAGCCTGAGTACATCAATATTTTCTACCTCTTAAGAAAAACTCCTTTAGGCTTTGCAGGAAATTTAGTTTCGGGATTGGTTCTAGGTTCATTTTATGCCTTAGGGCCTGTCTTTGGAAGGGAAATTGGGTTATCTATTTGGAGAATTTCCTTAATCATGTCAGTCACCATCCTGGGAGGCATGGCTCTACAATGGCCCATGGGAATTTTTTCTGATCTTGTTCAAAGACGGAAAGTATTGATTACTACCGGAGCTATCCTCTTTCTCATCAGCACAGTCCTCTTTGTTTATCAACCGATGCCCTTTCCCGTTCTTCTAACCCTTCTCTTTCTTTATGGAGGATTTTCGTTTACCCTCTACCCCATCGCAATCACCTATTGTTGCGACTTCTTTTCCTCTGCAGGAATCACAGCGGTTACTTGCGCTGCACTCATCATCTATGGGATTGGATGTATCATTGGCCCTCTACTCTCCCCCCTCATCATGCAGATGACAAGACCCTCTGGTCTCTTCCTCTTCACAGCAATATTGAGCCTTCTTCTTGCTCTCTATGCCTCTTGGAGCCGTCATGCACTACCTACTCAGTCAGAAGAATCAAAGGAGCCCTACCAAGCGCTTCCTTCAATGACCCCTGAAGCGGCAGAGCTCGATCCGCGCATCAAAGACAACGAACATGAAACCTAAAATTCACACAATTGAAATCGCTATCTGAATCTTGTTTAACATTGGATTGCCAAGGGGACTCCCTAGCCGATTATAGCAATGAGAAATTGCCTATCGCGAGCATGCAGTGGCCTCAAGGCGGCGAGAGAGTGCTACGCACCCGAGCCCGAGCGATAGGCGATTTATCGAAGCTAGAATTGGCCAGCCGGGGGGGGGGGGGGCGGGGGTTCTCCCCCAGC
>JAJZEO010000032.1 GCA_021847505.1 bacterium | reverse complement strand
CTGCAAGATTTAGTGTCATCATGTCCTCCATGTTAATATAAGGACAAACAGAACACACTCAAAAATAATTATTTGTCAATAAATTTATCATGCAATCGCCCTGTAGGTGAAAGTTGTATTTTTTTGACTAAAAAAACACAGATTCAATGAGTTGATTGTAATTTTGAAGCGTCAAGTACAATAAGAAGAAAATGAAACTCGAATTGCAAAATAGATTTAATCGGACTTAACCAACCGAAGCTGGAATAACATATTAATTATAATAGGTTAAAGTAGCATGAGTGATTTTCAGTTTCAATTTGATCGTCCCCTCAATAAAAAGAGCGTAGCTCATTTGAACATTGAGACTTGGGTTCCGTTAACAGAAAATCCCCAATTAAGCTCCCAAGAAAAAGAGGCGGTGCTCTTTGGTGATGTTGTAGAGGAATTGTATTTAGTTAGGCCTGCATTTCTTTACTTAAATCAAAAAGAGAAACTTAGCTTTATTCCTGCAGGGGAGCTTGAATATTATTTCACTGTAGCCAAGCTTAAAAAATCGCCCTACTTAGTTTTATTGGGTGAAGAAGTGAAAAGCCGTCACATGGAGCAATTTCTCAATAAAAATAAGCCCAAGAAAACGTTCTATTTAGATAATTATCTTGCGCCCCATTTTGGGACGATAAAACCCAAATGTCATCTCTTTGAGAAAGTTTCTCTCAATTTGATTCCGAATACTATGGTGTTATTTAGAGAAGCTTAATTCGACAAAAGTCTCTAAGGGTGTTTAGTTTTTCTTCTTTTGGAAGCTCTTTTTAGGATCGAATGTAGATCGATCGGCAGAAGGGTTTCCTGCGGTGACACAAAATCTTAGACCCTATTCTATGTTCATATCTACGGGTTGAATGCATGACTTGGGAACAATGACTGTCATCCCCCCAATTTGGTAACTGAAAGGGAAAAAGACAGCGACATCTTCGTGACTTGTCCCTATTCCTTTGGGAAGATCATCAAAGGTTTCGCGTGTGACGAGACCAATCATTTTAATTCCCTTATAATCAACTAAAACGACTTTTCCCATCTCTTTTTTTTGGCCTGTATTGAAGAAGCTCATTAAATCATTGATCGATGTATAGATAGTTTTAAGAAGGGGGATTCTTTTGAGTAGTCTTTCAAACCAATTGTAGAAATTTTGTATGACCCAATTATTGAGAAGAAGCCCCATCAAAAAGAGGATCACCAACCCAATGATGATTCCCATTCCTGGAAAATAGACTTTATCGCCAAAAATCCAGGCTATAGGTTTGCCAAAAAGCCAGTCAAGTTGGTTGACAATCCAAACGATTAAAACAATGCAGATTAGAATGGGGGCAAGGCCAATAAAGCCTCGCAATAAGGTCTTTTTCATAATTCCCAGATTACGAAGGGATCTTATTCTGTAAAGCGAAAATAGCTGCGGTACCCGGGTCTTTTTTTAGCCCCTTGGGAAGACGAAGCTGTGATCCTACAGATCGGCCTTTCTTTAGTGCTTGGGGATCTAGAAAAGAAGTGGTTTTGGTTTTTGATAGTCGTGGATAAGCTAAGCGGACTTTTTCTTGGAGATTCTTCTCAATTCTGATCAGGGCCGATTCATTTGAAGAGCGATTCAATTCATCGACGAATCCTTGAGCAATTCCTCTAAAAAATGAGTTTTTTGCCCTCATTCCTGAAAGATGGGTTTCTTCATTCCACAACTCTTCGAGTTTGTGATTGAGGGTGAAAGCGAGATATTCACCAATTTCGAGTTGTCGCTTTTCTCCAAAGAGCTCTAAATAGACTTTTCCTCTTGCATGGTTGATCACTGGATAGACAAAAAAAGCGGTTAAAATAAGACAAATGGCTCGGAGTTTTTCAGAGCTTTTTTTAGCCTCTAGCGTTCTTGCGATAAGATATTCTTCCTCATCTTGCGCAATGGAATCAAAGTTGTGCTTAATCATGAGGTCTCTTGCTTTGGCCAGGGCGCTTTTGGCTTCGAAGGGATTTTTGCTCGAGGCAAGATCAAATAATTTGAGGATTTTGGATTGAAGTTTTCCTGCCTTCCTTTCGACTTCAGTTGCCTCTATAGTTGCTTTCATGGAGTCTTTCCATCCAAAACGATGGCAAATCGAACGAAATTCAGGTCCATGAGGTTGAATTTGGTCTCCATGTTCTAGAAAAGCGATTAAGTGAGCGATCTCATGTTGAAGGACTTCGATTAAAAGCTCTGCATTTGCAAAGAGAAGGCTCTTTGAAACGCCAATTTCCATCAGCGATGAATCAAAGTAACCAAGTTTGCCTCCCCCCTCAAAAATGACCAGATGGAGTGGGTAGGAGTAGCTTTGGTAAAGAAATCGGCCTCTTTTTAAAGTTAGGCCCTTTGTGTGATAAAGAATTTTGTTACAATGGGCTATGCACCGATTTAAAAAAGTATGCGAGGCTCTCGTAACAAGAATTTGTATTGAAGGATTTTCCATCTTATGATAGACTTTTTGCGTAACTTATTAAAATTATGTAATAAAAGGGATTTTCATGGAACCACTTTCGGGTGCTAGTAGCGCCAATAGCAGCCCCTATCATTCTCCTGAACAGCGTAAAGTAGCTCTTGAGCCGAAAGATCGTACCCCAAAACGGGTTAGACAAATTCTTGCTGATCTCATAGAAGGGGAGATGCCAACCGAGTATGAATTAGTCCCGAGTCACCGGAAGAGATGGAGACGGGCTTTGGAGGACTTAAGTCATGTTGGAACTCCAAAACGAATGGAGCTTCATGATCGCATTGCAGAAGTTGTTACACACCGGGTTCTTGATCCAAAGGGTCCGCGCGGCCCCTGGTCAAGCCCTGGGAGTCATAGAAAAGCAGCCGCGGTACTTAGAGACAGTCCTTGGCTAGGACAACAAATGTCTGCACTCTTTAAAGATGGATCTGCTGGAGCTAAAGCAAGCCCACTCTGCCCGCCACTTAATGTGGAACATATTACTAAATTTGAAAGTGGCAAAGGTTTCCATCTTTGTAACCCTTCCCACCCTTTATGGATGCAATTAGAAGGCAGGGTTTTTAATGCCGTTTCTTCGATCTTTGTTGGGCATTTGCCTGGTGATAAATATTCCACCTTTTGGCCACAAGAAACTACCGAAGGAGAGCTTGTTGTTATGTGTATGCAAGCAAAAGTAATAGCGAGGGGGGATCGGTTAACAGAGTTAGTCATCACACACGACCCACGGACGAAGGAAGCTATTTATGCTCTTAGGTATTTTGAGAACTTTGTTTATACGTCGTTTTTTCCCTTGTTCTATTGTGAAAGATTTAACCCAGAAGTTGCTAGCCATACGATAATGACAAAAGACGATACCGGCCAATTGACCGTTTCTATAGAGGTTCCTTCAAAAGAAATCCATTCTTATGCTCTATCGATTATGCGACCCATAAACCCAGAGAAAATGGTTGTTGATGACTGTTTCAACAAGGTGGTTTGTCTAGACGTTACTGAGTTTTTCCACGCTTATGGTTTGCCTAAAGAGGTTGAAAAAGGAGCGGTGATCATGTTTAGATATGAAGAAGTTGGATATGACAGGAAGCCCTTGCATAGACAACTTGTTGTAGATGATTATGAAAAAGGGGATGGTTCAGACGATGAGACTTCTGCAGCAGGGGTGACGAACTTCGGAGATTTAGACATTCAGTTCTCTGAGGAGTAAATAGACCTCTTTCGAAAGAGGTCTAATGATTAATTCTCTGGTTTCCACTCTTTGACCAGCTCACTTTTCGCTGTGTCATCCAAAATCCAAAGGGCAGGATGATCTTGAGTTCCCACTTTGGCCACAGGAAATGAGTTTGAACGGTCCATTAGGACCTTTACAACCATATCCTTTTTGTCCATACCCATGACATAAAGACATGTGTTTCGTGAGTGATTGATGAGAGTATAGGTAAAGGTCATTCGCCAGCAATTTTTTTGGGGTACTTCATTAGCTACGACCCATCGGTCGTGAATGTGTAGTGCCTTAGTATCGGGGAAGAGGGATGCAGTATGGCCATCTTCACCCATGCCTAGCATGATTAAATCAAACGGATGACCATTCAGGACCTTACGGATGATCTTTTCATACTCTAAGGCATGCTCTTGAATATGGCTCTCGGCTTTCATTCGAAATATCTGGTCGGGATTTACCGCTAACTTCGAAAATCCAAAATCCATCGCCATTTTGTAATTGCTGTCAGGATGATCAGGGGGAACTGCTCTTTCATCGCTCCAAAAGAGAAAAGCTTTAGACCAATCGACAGCATTTCTATATTTGGGCGTGGCTAAGAGGGTAAAAATTTTCTTAGGAGTCGAACCTCCTGATAAGGCGACAACAAAACGGCCCGTTGTTTCAATCGCTTTTTGAGCCACATTTATCAGGTATTGTACAGCAAACTCTTGTGCTTGATCGGGGGAGCCGGGAAGAGCGATATTCCTTCTCTCATCAAAACTGTGGATGGAAGAGAGGGTCATCTAAAGAAGCATTTCCTTTTTACATGAGCTAATGAGTTGTAGAACATTGAGAAAATTAGGATCAGTGCCCTGATTATAAATTTCCCTCATCATTGAGTTGCCCGCAACTTCGTTGTTTAGCAAATAGTAGGTGGGCATGTTGCAGGTATGAGCAGAGCAATGGTGGATGGCAACTCGGTGACCATCTTTACTATCTCTCACTAGATTTATTCGTTCATTGTGGTGTGAATAAAGATCGACGGAAAGTATTCTCCCTGGAGGGATTTGATTGTTTTTCCCCTGGGCCAGAGTGACAGTGACCCCTCCGTAAGGGGAAGAATATTTAAAGGCGATTTCATTTTGTGATCCTAAAACTGTCTCGAGTTTCCATTCAAGTTTTGTAGCAAGCCAGCCTTGAAAATAAATCGATTGAATTTTGGTGTGGGAGAAGCTCTCAGTTTCTACTGTGTTATAAGTAATGATGATGTTTTTCGCCTCTAAAATAAGTTTTATCTTTTCAGGGGAATTGAAGGCGTTAGCAAAGAGATCTCGCCAGGAAGAATTGCGTGCCCAATTTAAGTCGGCGATGTCACAAAAGACGTTCTTTTGATGCGCGAGGATTGTT
>JAJZEO010000007.1 GCA_021847505.1 bacterium | reverse complement strand
TGAGCTTTACAGAAAGTGAATGCTTTGAAAGGTCGATCATCTCCCTCGTCTCTTCGAACGCCTGTAGCCCCAACCGAAATGTCGCTCGCCTTAACTGATTGTCGACATAAAAAGCAGGAGGCCTAGTATTGTACCGGATCCACTTCATCGCGCGTCTGAACAGCTCTCCATTGAGGAACTCTTCTTCCTTCATGACATAATGCATGTTTCCCGAGGCAGGATCGACGAAAATTTGGGGAAAGATCAACTCGATCCCCCAACGGACTAACTCCTCTCCATGAATATTGGAGGTAAACTCCCCATCGCCCCTCAAGGCAAATGCATGCTCTTTTAATTGAATTACGGGAAGGCGCGGCTTGATGATGACTTTACCTTCACTCACGGTTAAGCCCTTCAAAGCAGTCGGATCTGAGCTCATCGCAAAAGCCCCGATAGAACACTTCTCTCCCCCTTTTAGAGATTGATAATACTTTCTATAGAGATCGAAAAATTCTTCCTTCGAAAAGGGCGCCATTTGAGCGACCACGCGCGCGTTATCATAGATTTCAAACGGACCTAATGAGGTAAAAAACATCTCCAACTCTTCTGGAGTCAAAAGAGCCTGCAGGTGGAGAAATTTGGATACTTCATAAGGGACCTGAATCATACTTTCTGTGCACTCTCTTTTTTAGAAAATCCCAGAAGAATTAGTCCCAAACAACCTATTGAGATGTACGCATCTGCCAGATTAAAGACCCCATAAGAATACCCCGAGAATGTGAAATGAAGCATATCGACCACATGCCCATAGACGAAAGAATCAATGATATTGCCCACAGCTCCCGCAATGAGAATCGTCAAAAGAAAAGCAGAAAGTTTGCTTTTCGTGAACCTCATCAAAATGACAATCAAAGTGATCGCGACCAGGCAACGAAACGCAAGGAGGAAGGAAGAATATCCAGAAAAAATCCCCCACATTGCCCCCTCGTTTAAGACCCGTTCTAGGGAAAAGTTTATCCCCCACGGAAACCTGGCTATCATCAGTGGATAGTCAAGAAATCGTGCTACATAGGCCTTTAAAGCGATGTCCAATGTTAATAAAACAAGGAAAAACGGCCCAAAATAAATAACTTTCCTCAATACTGCAACTTCCCTTTTTCAAACTTATCCTGTGCATCTCTCGTCATCGTTGCGTAAGGGATGGCCTCTAACCTTTTAAGAGGAATCGCATCTCCCGTGACATCGCAAACACCGTAAGTCCCCTCTTCGATCTTTTCTAAGGCCCGATCGATCTGCTTAATCACATCAAGTTCTTTAGCTGTCACTTCAATGCTAATGGTTCGGTTGAAATCCTCTGTCCCCTCATCGGCATGGTGTTGAGAAGTACCTCTAGCCTCATCAGGAGTCTTCACATCGTTTGCGGTCCCGTCAAATGCCTCTTGGTGAACTTTTCTAAGACTCGTCAATTCTCTTTTGAATCGTTCAATTTCCTCTTTCTTCAAACTCATTTCCCATCTCCCTTCATTTTTAATATATACTCCTTCCATTTGAAAGTTGGGGATTTTCATCGTCGGCATCCCCGAACTTTAACCCCGCTGCATCGCCCCTGTTACAAGAACAGAGGGCTGCTTCGCGGTCGGCTGACGCCTGCTTAAATTTCGCGGCGCCGCCTTCAAAAATCTCCTAACTTTACAAACATCAGGAGTATATTTTTGTCTCATCGATCGCATGGATAAGCTCATCTTTATCCTTAAAACGACGATAGACACAGGCAAAACGCACATAGGCGATAGGATCCATATTTTTTAATCGATTCATCACGATCTGGCCTATTTCTAGCGTTTCAATCTCGCGCACTTGCATTTGTAAAATCTCACCAGCGACATCTGAGGCTAAGGCGACCACCTGATCATGGCTGATCCTCGTGTGCCTACAGGCTGCATCGAGCCCAGCGATCAACTTCTCAACCTTGAATTCTTCGTATTTTCCGTCCCGTTTTTTTACCTGGATAGTTAGGTCAAGTGTCTCGCGAGTTGTGAATCTCTTACCACAAGCCAAGCACTCTCTTCGTCTCCGAATGGCATTTGAGTCGCTAGCACCCCGAGAATCGGTCACCTTTGAATCGGCATCTCCACAAAAGGGACACTTCATACCTACACTCCGGTTAACTTCCTTTTAAAAGAGAAAGTGTCAGGAGTATGCACAAAAAAGGCTTTGTTTGCCAAGTCAAAAATTCTTCGAAACCCCGCTAGATCAAAAAAAATCTTGGCTTTATAAAGGCCTATATTGTAGCCTATTAATATGAAAGAATTGGCCCTCCTTTTGTTTACTTTTCTGGCTCTAGCATCCCCTGCAGCCGTAAGTGGAGCCTCAAGTGTCTATTGCATTGGCTATGATAATAAGTCTACTCCCATTCTCTGGATAACTGATTGTGCAGGCAACCTTCTTGACGAAACTTCACTTGACACTTCAGGTTTGCCAAACGCAGTTACTACTACTTCCAATCAAGTTTATACTGTGGGTCAAGATGTAGATTTCTATGCAACGATTTGGGTAAACAATCTAGACGGCAGCTTGGTTAGCAAAACCAGGATTGGCCAAGTTCTCGGTGCGCTTAATTATGGCGTCGCTGCAACTTCAAATTATGTCTACGCATCGGGAGTCAACCACAGCGGCTGCGCTAGCCTTTGGATCACAAAACCGAACGGCTCTTTGGTTAAAATCGTCCCCCTTGGCGGCGTAAGCAGCTTTGCGAGGAAGGTTGCTGCTTCCCCAACGAATGTTTATCTTGGGGGGATTGGCTGGGATAATTCTGCTGCTTTTTGGATGACCGACCTTGAGGGGAATTCGCTAAAAAAAGTCCCCCTCGGAGGCACGCGTAGCAATGTTCAAAGCATAGCCGTCTCCTCAACGAACGTTTATTGCGTCGGCTATGATCAACACATTGCCCCCGCTATTTGGATGACAGACCTGGAAGGCAATTCGCTCAAGAAATTCGTCCTTGATAAAGGCGGTCAAGCTAACGATGTCGCCCTTTCGCCTCAGAAGATTTATGTCTTAGGTAAGGACAGCCAATCGTATGCGACCCTTTGGATCACGGATTCTAGCGGAACTGATATTCAAAAAATTACCCTAGAATCGGAAGGGCCCTGTTATTTCGGTGGTATCGCCCTTTCTTCCTCCGAAGTCTATTGTGTAGGACGAGATGCCGCAGGTGACGCAGTCCTTTGGATATGCAGCCATGATGGACATCACATTCAAAAAATCATCCTAGATTCAGTAGGCGAACTCGCCACCGATGTGGCTCTATCAGAGTAATCGGAGGGGATTACAAACTCATGTTACGCAACCATTGATCTATTATAATTTATCTACCACCCGCTCGCTTCGCTCACTAGAGATCACAGAGCACACGGAGGATGATTTTTCTCTGTGTGCTCTGTGATCTCTAGTGAGCGAAGCGAGCGGGTGGTTAAAATATTTTTTCAGGAAAAATTCGGAGGAGAAGGGTTCCCCACGGGCTGCTTTCGCAGCCTCGTGGGCCGGTTCGCCGTTACCGGCTCACTTCGAATCCTTTCTCCTCAAAACGAAAAGACATGGCAACGCCATGTCTTCTTCGGAGGAGAAGGGATTCGAACCCCCGAAACGTTTTCACGTTTACACGCTTTCCAAGCGTGCTCCTTAAGCCACTCGGACACTCCTCCAGACTCTTAGAGAATTCTCTAAGAGTGCACAACTGTACTGTAACAAGCCTTTCTTTGACAAGTTAAAAAACTTTCAATGTCTGTTTTACAGGTTGTATTTTAGTTGTCAATCCCCTAGACTCATCGGGTATGAAGCGTACCTTATTTATTTCATCCGTTTTACTCTCGGCTGTCATCGTCTTGTTTGCTTTCTGGATTATTGGAGCTATGATTCAGAAAAAACAAGCACCTTTGGATATTTCCGATGGTCGACCTTTGGTCCTTGTCAGCGTTGCTCCTTTTTCCACCATGGTAGCACAAATTGCTGGCGATTCTGTCGATATTGTAACCGTCATTCCCGCACATGTGGACCCTCATAATTGGGAGCCCACCTACAATGATATGGATAAGCTCAAAAATGCTACGATCTGGTTTACAGCAGGAATGGGTTTTGAACATCCACTTGAGAAAAAATTGCTTGAAGTCAACCCTCACCTCATCATCGAAAACCTCAACGATCATGTTGAAACAGTCGAAGTCAAGGAAGACGATCATCACCATCATCATGAACCTGTCGACGTCCATACTTGGCTTTCCCCTAAACTCGATATCGTCATCGCTGGGTATCTATGCGATGTTTTGAGCCAGCTGTTTCCTAGCAATGCGCCCGCTTATAAGGAGAACCTTCTCGATTTAGTCGACAAATTAGGAGAGATCGATAAGGCCGCACGTCAGTCATTAGTACCTTTTGCAGGTGAACTCTTGGTCACTACACATGGAGCCTACACCTACTATTGCAAGGAGTTTGGCCTTGAACAGGTAGTCATAGAGCCGTCAGAGGGTAAAGAGCCCCGCATGCGCGAGATTACTCAGCTTGTCAAAAGACTCAAAAGCGATAAAAGGCGGATTGCAGCGATTCTCGTTCAACCGCAACATGCCAATAAATCAACCACTCTCATCGCCAAAGAACTCAACATCACCCCCTACACATTAGATCCTTACTCACCGGCTTATATGGATACGATTCAACGCTTGACTACAATCATTCTCACGGGAAATGGCCGAGGGAGTTCTTAAATTGAATCGCAATCCCCCTTCCTCTCCTCCCTTTATCCTTTTTCAACAGGTGGGATTTAAGTATTCGGACTTGCCTGTTCTGCAAGGAGTCAACCTTTCAGTAAAACAAAATGAGTTTTGTCTCCTTGTAGGGCCTAATGGAGGGGGAAAGACTACGCTGATCAAGCTATTAATCGGACTTCTCAAACCTACACAAGGTAAGGTGACCATTCAGGGGGCTCCTGCTAGCCTTTTCCGAGAACAAATTGGCTATGTTCCTCAATCACTTTATTTTGACACGCAGTTTCCGATCAGCTTGGGGGAATTCGTGATGCTTGGCGCTCTTGGAAAATTGCCCTGGTATGGGAAATGGCCCAAAGCAATTAAGGAAAAAGCGAGAGGACTCTTGCAAGAGGTTAATTTGGATTCATTTTTTTCCGCACCATTCGGGAGTTTGTCGGGTGGACAAAAGCAGAGAGCCATATTAATGCGCGCGATGATGTGCGATCCTGCACTTCTTCTCCTCGATGAGCCGATCAACAACCTCGACGCTGAATCGAGCGAGTTTTTCTATAAAATCATCGAAAAGTCGCGCGGGAAACGGACCATCTTGATGATCACCCATTTCGTCGGAAAGCTCTTCCAGGAAGCAGACTCGGTTTATATAGTCAACAATACACTTACCAAAATTGATGAAAAAACTGCATGTTCTCACTATACAATGGGGTTATACCATTGCCGGGAGGATGCATGATCACCGACTCTTTTTTGACAGCACTATTCATCAATCCATTCTTACAGTATGCATTGCTTGCCGCCCTGGCCGCCTCTGTTCCAGGGGGAATCGTCGGCTCCTATGTCGTGGCAAAACGGATCGCCTTCATCGGCGGCTCGGTCTCTCATGCGGTTTTGGGAGGGATTGGCATGGCCATCTACATCCAATATCTGACCGGCTCTAAAGCATTTTCTCCTCTTGTGGGAGGATTGATTGTAGCAGTCATCTTTGGTCTACTCATTGGAACCATGCATTTATTCTATAAACAACGAGAAGATTCGATCATAGCCGCTATTTGGTCAATTGGAATGGCTGCCGGGGTGATCCTCATATCGATCGTTCCGGGGACAAATGCTGAACTGATGGATTTTTTGTTTGGAAACCTTTTGTGGGCAAGCAAAGGCGACGTGATGATGCTGGCCTCCCTCGATTTATTTATCATAATAGTCTCGGCACTTTGCCATAAGCGGTTCTTGGCCGTCTCCTTCGACGAAACACAAAGTTATTTACAGGGCATATCAGTAAAATTTTTCTATTACATCATGCTTATTTTAATCTCTGTGACCGTCGTGGTGATGATCCAGATTATAGGTGCGATTTTGGTTATCGCCATGCTGTGCCTCCCTGCGGCCATTGCGAATGTCTTCACCTCAAGTTTGTCAAAAATGATCTTACTAGCCATCCTTATTTCAGTCCTCTTTGCCTTCTTCGGAATCCATCTCTCTTACTCTCTAAATTGGCCACCTGGGGCCACCATCGCGTTAGTCGTCTCTTCTTTTTACTTTTTATCTTTACCTCTAAAGTGTAAATCAGTATAATTCGCGGCAATTTAAATTGAATTTTGAAGGGTTTGAAAGATGTACGCAATCATCGAAACAGGTAGTAAACAGTATCAAGTGAAGCAAGGCGACACTATCGATGTCGAGCTTTTGACAGGAAACGGCTCTCACGAAGTGATTTTTGACAAGGTGCTCCTCATTGGCGGCGGAAAAGGTATCGTCGTAGGAAAGCCTCAGGTCAATGGAGCACGCGTTAAGGGCGAGATTGTCGCTCAGATCAAAGACGACAAACTAATGGTCTTTAAATACAAAAGACGAAAAAACTACAAAGTCAAGAAAGGACACAGACAAAAGCTGTCTCGTGTGAGAATTACGACGATTGAAGGTGGAGGCGCATAATGGCACATAAGAAAGGACAGGGATCTTCGAGGAACGGACGCGACTCGGCAGCACAAAGACTTGGCGTAAAAAAATTCGGTGGTGAGATCGTTCGCGCAGGCAACATCATCATCCGTCAAAGAGGAACTAAATACCATCCTGGCAAGGGTGTCGCAAGAGGTAACGACGACACAATTTTCGCCATGATCGATGGTACCGTTTCTTTCCAAAGAGGAAAGAATGTGGTCGTTTCCGTTTTAGCGGCTACATAATCTAGAGTTTAGGGAGAAGATCACCATGTTTACTGACCGTGTCACAATGAAGCTTGTTGCTGGGCGCGGCGGGAATGGTATCATCTCCTGGATAAGAGGTCGATTTCTCCCCAAAGGCGGCCCCTGTGGCGGAAATGGGGGCAAAGGCGGCTCGATCACTCTTGAGGCTTCCCACGACATTTTTTCTCTCGATCACTTCAGGAATACCAATATCGTCAAGGCCGGTAATGGTGCTGATGGAGGCACGAACAATCGAACAGGGAAGAATGGAGCGAGTAAGACTCTCCTCGTACCGTGCGGGACACTCCTCAAGAATCTCGAGACCGGCGAACTCATTCACGACTTTATCGAGCATGGAGACGAATTAGAGATTTGCCAGGGAGGAAAAGGTGGCCTCGGTAACAACCACTTCAAATCCCCTACCAATCGAACACCGCTAGAAGTTACTCCTGGAAGAGAGGGGCAACAGATCGAAGTAGAACTCGAGCTAAAGTTAATCGCCGACGTCGGTTTTGTAGGCCTTCCGAACGCGGGTAAATCGACTCTCCTCTCCGTACTGACCCCCAACAAGGTCAAGATTGGCGATTACCCCTTCACTACGTTAAAGCCCAACTTAAGTTACATTGAATTCGACGATTATTCTCGCATCTTTTTGGCAGATATTCCAGGGATCATCAAGAATGCTCACCAGGGACGGGGCCTCGGCCTTGAGTTTCTGCGCCATATTGAACGCTCCCAGGTTCTCGTCTACGTCATCGATGTGACAAACACACCCGAAGACGACTTTTGCCTCTTGCGCGAAGAACTTTCCGCTTACGATCCTGCTCTATTGGATCGGCCTTCGATTGTTTGCCTGAACAAATCAGATGAGCTCACTTCCAACGAAAAAGTTGACGACTTTAAGCGGCAATTTGAGACCGACACGCTCCACGTGCATGCTGTCTCCGCCCTGTTAGAGATTTCTTTAGAACCTCTCGTCGATGATATGAGACGGTTAGCCCAAGCTGCCTGTATTCGCTACTAACTATTAGCTAAATACGGTATAATGGCTGCATCTAATTAATATTTAGGGAGCTTAATCATGCATATTCAGGCATTGGGAGCCGCAAGTTGTAGCTTAACCCAGTTTCAAGCAGCAAATGAAACTTATACTTACCAATTGGATGGAAGGCAGCAGCTGACGGTTGCCCAGTATCTTGCTTTGAGAGCTTTTGTTTTAGAGGGAAGTTTTGACTTAGGGGGGATCCACACAGGGGGCTGGCTATCAAGTATTTTTTCCGTGGGGGTCATCTTCCGCTCTCTTTCTCCCTTCATTAATGCCCTTGGTTCCCATATTCAGCAATATCGCAATGAGGAAACCGGCGAACTTGAGTATAGTGCATTTTCAAGGGACATGATGGAAGGCTTCTGCCATGTCACCGATGCCATCAGCGATGGAATGGACAAGGTGATCGACTTTGCTTCTCCCTTTTTTGAGACAATTTGTGTGATTAGCTATATAGCAATCATCTTTTTCGGCTCCGCTCTCGTGGGGGGGATTGGCCTTCTTGGATGCCTACTTACCTACATCAAACGAAGCGGGCACCTTCCTTCAGTGATCGATAATGCTCTCGTCCCTGTTTGTCACCTGGCTAATTTTTACTCTCTCTACATCTCTCCTCTATTCTTCCTCTCCAAGTTTTTGGGTATGGTCATGTGTTCTTACGATTTCCTCAATTACTTGGTTCGCAACAATACCACTAACAAATTCCTCCCCAGCTTTCTCACCGATGACACTCCAGGAGTGCATATCATCGATGAAGACCGTGAATTGGACAATTTTTTACGGGATGGAAGAGACGTTGAAATGCGATTACAAGGGACTCTCACTTCGCTCAGACTCAATCCGACCTATATCTATGCGGATGAAGTCACACAAGTGGTTCCTCCTATAGATCGAATTGAACTAGATAAACAGGATATCGATGACCTTTTTGATGAGATCGATAAAAAAATCGAGCAAGAAGGGATCACAATCAAAAATGAAGAAGGTTGGGAAACCTTAAAAACCGCCTTGAAGTCGGGTTCACCTGCCGATTCCCGCCCCGCTAATTTTGATGAAACCGTTCTGACGATTAAGGCGATACTTGTCAACGCATTGACCATAGAGGATCATGATCAATTTAATCTAGTGATTCAAGAACTCTCTGAACTTGGTGGCTCTTGTAATGAAGGGTGGCTGCGCGGGGCTAACTACCTGTTAAATCCTAAAACACGAGATGTGCGCTGGATGGTTCACTACCTCTTGTCAAAACAACGATCTCAAGAAGTGGAAATCTTGCTGAGAATCCTTGAGGCCTTTGCCAAGTTTATCATGAAAAAGGGTGACGTAAGCGACGATAAATTGAACTTTGATATGGTAGGCGGGATCAATAACGTTCACCTTCTCAATCAAGTCGAAGCCGCTATGAACCATCGAATCCGATCTTTCAATGGCCAGCTCTATTACAATGTGAATGGAAAAGGTCTTTTTACCCGTTGGTACCAAAGAAGCGAAGCGGGGAACGATGAACCTCTCATGGATTTTAAAACGGCACAATGGTGGGAATGGAGAAATTTAAAGCATATTCTTTTCGTAAATTCACAAATCGTTCTTCCCCTTCCCCTTCCCTCATTCGGTGTTGTCCATTTCCTGCTGAGGTATTTTCAGGAAGATTTATTGCCAGGAAATTTAGTTGAACGGATTTATGATGCCAACACACCTCAGTACACAGAGGAAGACGTTGGGGATGGCCAGATGCGATTGGTCCCCAAAAGAGACCTTGAGTGGGAAGATGGGATCCAGGATTGGCTGATTGACCTAGACAAAAGATCTCGTAAAAAAGGGGCGAATGCCTTTAAGGTGTGTGTGGAAACTGAACTTGGTTATAACCCCTTGATTGTAGAACAAGACCCAGCTGGAAACCGTCATCTGACAAGAGAAGGGGTTAAACTCCTCCTATGGGATCAAGGCATCTTAGAAGAGTGCAAATGGGATGATCCGAAGAAAATCGGCACCGAGCTATCCCCTTTTGCAGGGACAGGCCTCATTCAGGCCGGTTTATGGTATTTGGTGGAGAGGTACCCTGCAGTAGAGGCCGGTGAAGAATAATCTTCAAAAACCGCGCTATCATGCTGTTGATTTGCTCGGGAACTTCAAGAGCCGCCCAACACTTGGCTCCTACCACTTTCCCTAATTCAAATTGTGGAGCCTCTGTACGCATCTTTTCATAAGTGCAGTGGTGCTCATCGGAAAGAATGCAAAGTGTAGGGCAAGTCACATTCTTTAGCTGACCCTTGTTCAAGTGGGCATCCCACTCGATAAGTCCACTAAAGACCGCCTGTAGAGCTTGTTTATTCACCGTGCTAAATGCCTCAATCGCCCTCTTTTTATTCTTAAGATCTGTATCGACAAATAGATGATCTGCCAAAGATAGGAGAAATTGATCAAACGACTCAGGCTTTTCCAGGACCTGAATGAATTCTCTGATCTCTCGCACAAAAGCCTCATTCATAAAAATCGGAGGATCGAGCAGGATGAGACCGTTAATCTCCATCGACGAACGAAGAAACATTTCAATGGCGATGTTAGCCCCATTATTTAAACCGATTAGACAAACATTCTTCAACGACAATTGGGTGCACATTTCTACGATAAGCGCCGATAAATCGGCTATTTTATAGCTGGCCGTCACTTCGCTCTTTCCATGACCCGGTAAATCGATCTGGATCACGTCGCCAAACTGCCCTAACATCTCGATTTGGTGTGTAAAAAAATGGTGATCGCCCCCAGCATTGTGGATGAGGACAAAGTTCAAATCGCCGCTTCCAGAAACTCGCTCTAGGAATATTTCTTTTCCTCTAATTTTCATGCTCTCTCCAAAGGATCTAACATAGCTTCTCTCATAAATCTTATCCGCTCTTGCAGGGAACTTATGCGACTATGCAAAGCATGCCAATCGGTACCCGCATCGGAAAACGCCACCGCATACCGCTCTGCATCGCTGTCGCTTAGTGAATAATAGGGGTGAAACATTGACAAAAGGGCCGCTCCCTCTCCCCGTTTAACAAACACGACCGCATTTTCAAATTCAGCCCCGAATCTGAGTCTTTCCAGTTCCTCTCTCTTATAATGAACCAAGACCTGCACTTGTTGATCTGGTGACTCCATGGGAAAGAAACTCCCCCCACCACTTAGTAGCACCGTACATTCTAAGTCGGACGCTCTATCCTTGACAACCACAGCATCTGAATAAAAACCGACCTTATACTTTTCCCCAGGAAATGGACATAAAGGACCTTTGGCAACTCCCTTGAAGAGGGCCAATGCGTTTGTCTTTACGATCATTTGTTTCACCAAGGGACTTGCGGCGCAGAGGCCATTAAACTCTCTCGTCTCCGTGAGCCAATAAGCAGCGCCGCACGTAGCATAGACCCTTCCCCCTTTCAGAAAAAATTCATTTAAGACAAATGCCTTCTCAACAACAGAGAACACTACATCGTAGTTTGTACTCTGACCAGCTGGAAGAACAAGCAGGGTTTTATGCGGATCATGCTTTCGCAACTCTTCAACAAGCTTCTCCCCATCAGTGGGGATCACTGTCCAAAGCCTTTCTCTTTTCTCTTTGCGGTCCTCATTTAACAGATGAAACATCTCTGTCTGTTTGACCACATTATCCCAATAAGGACCCGCTTCAGTCTTACTTTTGTGCCCCTGGTAAATGACGACAGACTCAAAGGGCCTTAACGCCTCCATAGAACCTTTGATACTCCGTAGGCCGCAAAAATCTTCGCAATATCAGAAAAAATAAAAGGCATCACACCATAAGTGAAGGCCAGCTTAGCTCCAAAAAAGGTCGACAACCAACAATAGCCCAAACCAAATATCAACGTCTGCCCCACCAATGAAGCTACCACCACAGAGTATCCCTTCTCTAGCAATTTCGAAACCAGATAAGCTGCGATAGGAAAGGCTACGAGATACCCTGCACACTTACCTGTGATCCACAATGCATTGATCTTAGCTCCAAATACCGGAACCCCACAAGTTCCCATGATAAGAAATGCAATCACCGATGAAAAAGCCAATCCGGGCCTCAGTGTAAAAGCAAGCACAAAGACCGCAAACGTCTGCAGTGTGAAAGGGACAGGGTAAAAGGGAATCCTTATCCAGGAACAGAGGGCAAGAAAACAGGCCCCAAAGATTGTCATAGCCGCAAAATAGCCCCATTCTGATAGGGTGGCTTTTCCAAGTATTTTTTCCATTTCCTGACCTCCTCCAACAGGTTAGTGATCGAGGGCATCTTACCGATTTGGGGATTTTATTTCTTGTTCTAATATTTTTTTTTCAATAACATTCTTGATGTGAAATAGTTTTTTTTGCTCCTTCCTACGTTGTTACTCTCTTCGGCGGAATTTGCGCAAATCTGTGACTCTCCCCGCAATAACTAACGACACCATCATTAGAAATTTGGTCAAACGGATAAGCCAACAAACCCAAATCAGAGAAGAAAATGGGGAAGATTTTCAGCTACTCTATTATGACGTCGGAGCAGAGTACCAGCCCCACTTTGATTACTTCGATCCCTCTACACCGAGTGGTCTTGTCCACCTTGAACGCGGAGGGCAGCGAATTGTCACATTCATGATTTACCTGAATACAGTCACAGAAGGGGGAGAGACTATTTTCCCCCGAGCAAAAATTAAAATCTCCCCCGAAAAAGGGAAAGCTGTGGTATTCTACAACGTCACTCCTCAAGGAGAGGAAGATCCGATGAGCTTTCATGGCGGGGCCCCTGTGCTCCAAGGCGAGAAATGGCTCATCACCCACTGGCTGCATGAAAGAGAATTTTATTAAGGAGCTTATCCCAATTCGACATTGCCGTTCTGAGACCACCTCTTATCCCTCCCTATGACCATGAACTTTTAGACTCCGTTTTAATCGATTGGAGAAATGAAAAGCCAAGGAAAGCCCACAGCGGCTGTTTTTTAAAACACCATAAAACAGTGGAAGTAAAAATGTTATACTGCTAAAATTGCTCTAAAATTAATAAGGTCTAAGCGATGGAAGAAATAGTCTACCGAATGATCCCAGGATATGGGTGCTGGCAATGTTGTAATGAAGATTCCTCTGAACATCTTAAAGAATACATAGACAGAGCTGAAAGTTCTAAAAGCGCTCGTGCCAAAGAGATCATTAAACGTGTTCTTACTGCTGCATATTCCCCAAATCATCCCGACCATTATTCTAGAATAGACCGGATGGTTTCAGATTCAATAGATACTCAGGGAACAAAAAAACAGCCGCCCAGCGAGCTCTTGATGTAGAAAAATTAGTGCGGGAAAAATTCAAGATTGTCGACGCAAATGCCAAGGAAGGACCTACTTTTTCTATTACAACCAGCGTTGTTACTCAAACTCCCTCGGGATACGGCTATCTAATTGCCATTCAGCCCCAAGTAGAGGACACCGATCTAGAGGACTTAGTCACTAAAGAAGTAGCGCACATTCTACACAATGATGGTACATGGAATGAAACATGGAGAGGATGCTCTTCTCTTGTGGCAACAGCAACAATGTGGTATTTTGGTTGCGGCTTATTCCAGACCCTGTTTGGTGCAGGAGTAGCAGACTCTGCTGCCGGCTATGGAGGAAAAGTATATAGAGAACACCGAGCTGCGCTCTTTGCCCAAGAACCCCATTTACAAAAAAAGGCCCAATAGCCAATTTCTCACCGAGGGTCTGTAAATTCAAGGACCTCGCCCTTGGTGATTCGTATCAGATCGGCTGTATTGATTCTGAGAGTAGCCTTGGGAACCCCACAGCCACCATAACAGTCGGGATTTTTCAGGACCTCTCTATCAATTAAGGTGGTCATCCCCTCGTTGATTAAGCCCACCTCGCCTATATTGGCCCCTGTGAGCTTTAATACGGTCTGGGGGTCTTCCATGGTGATATCGGGAAGGTTTAAAGCCTCCTTCAGCTTTTTAAAGGAGATGCGGGTGTTCCCGCATATAATGGCTGCATAAAAGCGGTCCTTGGCCTTTAAAATGAGCGTAGGGGTCGTTTGGCTCATGGAAATGCCAAACAACTTTGCCCCCTCAGCGGCGCTTTTAAACGTCTCCTCATGGTGATAGAGTCTATAATCGGCCCCTTCTTCACGTAGGTAGGCATCTAATTTTTCCATGGGGTCCCCCTTTATTAAGGGGGACATTTTAGCGAAATGCTCGATTATACCGATAATAAAATAATTACCTTACATTAATTCAAAAAATAATTATAATTGTAGCCAGTTTTAATTATACTAATTACCAAAAAAGGAGTTTTCTATGTTACCAGCGCTTACTTCAACTGTTCTTTCAGGGATTGCCGATGGAGTTACGAGCATGGTTGAGGCCGTCCAAGGATGGCTCCCGTTCTCGGCTGCTGAAAAGGCCCCTCAAAAGGCCTCTCAGGCTGAATCAGACCGCGCGCTCATCGAACGAATCAATAGTATTATTTATGACAAAATGGCCGCTCTCCCCTCTTATTTAGAGAAAGACTTTGCAGGAGATCCGCCTGTCGGTGTAGAAAGAGAAGCCGTCCATTCTCGTTGGGTGAGAGTGTTCATTTATAATAGCCAACTTCCCCGCGAAACAGGCGAATTCATACAGACTCTCTCGGAAGATCAACGACGGGTAGGTTTAGCTTATCTTTCTTCTATCGATCAAGGGGGCATTGTAGCCTCAACTAAATATAAAGGATATCAGGAAAGAGTCGCAGTCTTTGCAAGAGATTTCATTGCTAAAGCCGACGAAGACGAAAAGAAATTTTATGCTGAGAAAAGACTCCCCGTTTCGGAGACTCTCGTTGAAGGAAATCGTACCCGACCGTTCGATAAGGGCGCCAAAATCCCTCTCGGACCTAAGTTTCACCGCCATCCCATTACTGCCTTAATGTTGGCTGAATTCCGACGTGACTTATTCCCTGCTGCACAAGAAAAGGTCGACGGCCATTTTCACAGTTTTAACATGCAATCCCGACCTGGGGAAATTGTTAAAATGAGAGCCGGAGAGAAATCAGTTGTTCAAACAGAGACAGCCACTGTCACATCTTTTGTTAAGACTGTTCAAATCGAATTCTATCCGAATCGTAAGAGCACAGATGCGCCTAGCTACCTAACTTCGATTCAAGGAGAAGGTACTTTGACAACCCATGGACAAGTCAATCAATATGACTTTGCAAATGGGAAAACCCTCTACTTGATCAAATACGAGGATTATAAGGACAGCAGCGTACGAGAAAAATACCTCGTATCAAGCACCATCCCTATCGGAGCCCCTGGCGAAACTTACGAAGCTAGCCTAACACTCGAAGCCGCCCAAGCACGAATCCAGGAGCTTGCACAAAAGTAAGACAATCACCGGTTTCACTTGTGTTCTATGGCCATGTTTTTCGAAACATGGCCTTTTTTTTATGGGGATAGAAGGTAGGCCCGTCTATGGTAGTGAGTAATAGCTTGAGACAACTCTTCAAGAGACTGGTCGCATTCGAGGGATTTACTATACTCTGCATGCTCCTGAGTCATCCAAACCCCCGAAGCATAATACCCCTCCTCTACCCTTCTAGAAAATTTGGAGCGAGCATGGAACTGCTCCCCTGTTGAAAGTAATTGCAAAATTGCTGATCTTTGCGGAACTACAAAAGGAGAATCTCGGTAATCCTTTCCTGGAACTACAATTGCAAAAGTGTCACGATGCTCTGCTACAGCATAGTAGAACACATTTGCTGTTGTATCTCTAACACATCCCGCAAGTAAACTTGTCCCATAAGAATAGGAGTGATTGTGCAGCAAATCAACCTCAGCTTCATTATAGATAGAGGGCCGAGTCATGTTCCCTGATCGGTAAAGAATAAAGGCATTTACAGCAACTTGATGGCATTCCAAGGCGATCGCATTCCGGAGAATGTTTGCCTTTCTCTCTTCGTCAATACAGAAAGCTTCTCGAAAATGATTCCCCAAAACCCCTTGAAAGACCCTAGTTGAATGGGTAACCGTTTGCGCTTTGAGTCGTTCAATATACCTCTCCGTTAACGCAACAATTTTCCTTCCAGAGAGGGTCTGTCTCTGTATGGCAAACTCTACGACTAAATATTGATTCATTCGAAATGCCAAGTGTTGAGTCACGGGATCATCATCTGATAGAGGCATTTTATCGGTAGAATCAATCAAATGCCAACAGGTGTCGATTTTACTTCTTAGATCTTTTCTAAGTAAGGGATACTCGTCCGGTTTTATCATCCCCACCCTCTCTAAACTCCATTTTACCCAACCTTTAGCCCAATCCAAATAGCTTTCTTCTTCTGGGGGCAAAAATCTAGCCCAATCCTCTCCTCGACAATACCCCTTCCTCTCTTCTTGAATCACTGCACTTATATACCCCAACTCGTAAAGAGTACGCGGAACAAAGACGGCTACAAGATTGGGTTGAATCCTTCTTATCTCCCGATTTACGCATAGGGAGGCCCGTTCTGCCCCCTCTTGGGGATGATGGGCATAAAAATTACAAATGGACCAGGCCTGAATAAAAATTTCTTTCTCAAGAGGGGCCCCATCCGCCGCATAAAGGAGAAATTCTCCATAACCATCCGTTATAGGCTCTCTAGAGCCAGAAAGGCTGTCATACGAATTTTTTAATAAAGAGGCCTGCACGCGGTTTCCATAATTAATAATGGAAACTAATTATACATAAATTGAGGATTTAATTCTCGTCTATTTTGTTGTGGACTTCGTCGATTTCGTAAATATTGAACTCTTCATCAAATCGAAGAATGACAAATACGAGCAATCGTCCTTCTTTTTGTGTGGAGAGCTCGTAACGAATGACTGCAGAATTCGAATCAGGTACGGCAAGGGTTTCTAGTGGGCGAATAGCCCAAGATCCGAGCCATTCCTTGGCACCTCTAAGTTGATCTGCAAAATGTCCCCTTTGCTCAAAGAGGATTTTTTCATTCCGAACTTTTTTGCAATGAGGAGCGCATAATTGGGAAATATTTTCAACTTCATACGCTTGATGAAGATCTCCAATCTTGCTTAACACAGTCAGGTAGTGGTGGGCAGCGTGTAGCAGGGTTTCACTTTTCTTCGACATCTGTTTTGCACCTTGTGGGACATTTTGTGAAAAAGCCTTTTGGATGAATGAAACGGCTACACGTAAAGATTCTTCCGCTTTAGACGAAGCTCGGGCTCTATCGCCGGCCAAATGATTGCTCCCCTTTTGACAATAGATCTTTGCAGGAACATGAGCCTCTTGCAATCGGCGCCCGTATTCCTCCCCAGCAGCCCGAAGATCATCTTGTTCAGCAACAAGGATGAGAGCAGAGGGCAACTTACTTAGGTTTTCTGCTCTGAGTGGTGAAACATACGGGTGATGGGCATCCTGCGGATTGGATAAATACTGGAATGCTTGCCAACGCAAACAATCCAGGGAGTCGTTTTTACGGGAAATTGTCCCGTTGCAAGTGAGATCTGGAGCCGGGTTAATAAGAACTTGTAGATCTATGGAGGGGCCAGAGCGATCGCGTGTCATATGGCAGAGCGCTGCGGCCATGTTCCCCCCTGCGCCATCACCTACGACGGCCAAACCAGAATCGATCGAAGAAAGCTCCTCTCTATTCTCAGAAATCCAAGTTAGAACATCATAACATTGTTCTAAAGAATAAGGAAATTTTCCTTCAGGGGCATTTAGATAACCCACAGAGACCACGATTGCGGGGGTTTTAGAACAAAAGTAGCGGGCTAAATTGTCGTGCGTATCGAGGTTGCCTGCTACCCAAGCCCCACCATGAATCAGAAGTATTACGGGAAGATCAGTCTGGGCACTTGGTTTGTAAATGCGGATCGGAATGTCTCGGTTTTCGCAATGAATCGTGCGCTCTATCACGGCTTCTACCATCAATGCTCATGATTCGCTGATTGATCCTCTCTCTCACCATTTCAGGTGTCATATCCCACCAAGATGGTGTGGAAGCCATCATATTTTGCATAAACCAAACCAATCCAAGAACAAAAAATTTATTCATAAATCCCTATTCAAAGGGTTCGAGGATAACATTCTCTGTAAGGAAAAACAAGGTCATATCGATGTCACAGCTCTCGGAAGAGTCCGAGCCCGCTCACTCCCGTACGAAAGCCAATAGTTTGGCTTTCTCTTTGTCCATTTTCGGAGAAAATGGCCAAAGCCGGAATCGAACCGGCGACACAAGGATTTTCAGTCCTCTGCTCTACCATCTGAGCTATCTGGCCATACATTGATCGATCAGTCTATATGACAATCGAGATTTATGACAAGGGAAACTTGTCACAGTCTCCAACGTGGGGGGTAGGGGAAAAACACTTGGAGGAATATTCAAAATCTAGCATAATCCGCTACCTGTCTCTAGGACGGATGTGCACATGGCTTTCTCTCGGTTTCATGAGTTTATTCCAAAGTCGTATCTCTACTTAAAAAGTGGCTATAAGCTCTCGACCTTCAAAAAGGATTTGATAGCGGGGACCACGGTGGGTATTATCGCTCTTCCCCTCGCCATGGCTTTCGCAATCGCATCAAATGTGGGGCCTGAACGTGGCCTTTATACCGCCATCATCGCGGGGTTTCTGATCTCTGCGTTGGGAGGCAGCCGTATCCAGATTGGCGGACCGACGGGAGCTTTCGTTGTCATCATTTACGGGATCATTCAAAGAACTGGATACGAGGGGCTGTGTCTATCAACCCTGATCGCTGCGGTTCTCTTGGTCCTCCTGGGGATTTTTCGCATTGGTTCTTGGATCAAGTATGTCCCCTCTCCGTTGATCACCGGTTTTACTACGGGGATCGCCGTCATCATTTTTTCAACCCAGGTCAAAGACTTTTTTGGTTTGCAGATGGGGACCCCTCCTGCCGATTTTATCGAAAAGTGGGCCGCCTATTTCCGTGCTCTTCCATCGTTTGATCCCTTAACATTATCGTTTTCCACGGCCACTCTGGGGGTTATTCTATTGATTCGTAGGTTCGTTCCTTGGCTTCCTTGGGGAATCAGCGCGATCGTCCTTGCCACTTTAGTCTGCATAGTGTTTCAGCTGCCGGTGGAGACAATCCAATCTCGTTTTGGTGAGATTCCAAGGAGTTTGCCTGTCCCTTCTCTTCCCTATTTCTCTATTCCTGAAGAGCAGTTTAAGGAGATATTCATCGATGGGATCACCATCGCGTTTCTTGGCGCTATAGAATCGCTCTTGTCCGCTGTCATTGGGGATGGGATGATCGGTGGTAGGCATCGTTCTAATTGCGAACTGATTGCTCAGGGGATTGCCAATTTCGGTTCGGTCATTTTCGGGGGGATCCCCGCAACGGGAGCCATTGCTAGAACAGCCGCCAATGTCAAAACGGGGGGCCAAACTCCTGTCGCGGGGATGATCCATGCCGTAGTCTTATTTTTGATCCTCTATTGTTTAGCCCCTATCGTGAGTAAAATCCCTCTGGCAGCTCTTGCCGCAGTCTTGGTCATGGTCTCCTGGAATATGAGTGAAATGGGTCATTTTGCGCGCCTTTTGAGGGCCCCACTGGGGGATTGCCTCGTCCTTTTAACCGCCTTTCTTCTCACTGTGTTTGTCGATATCACTGTGGCCATCTCAGCGGGCATGATCTTAGCTAGCTTCATGTTTATGAAAAAGATGAGCCAAATGTCAAAAGCTGTTCCTATGTCGGAATTTTTCCAGGAAAGCGGCGTCGATTTCCCCGAAA
>JAJZEO010000015.1 GCA_021847505.1 bacterium | reverse complement strand
TTCTTCTGAAGGGCAATAGGAAATTATCTCGGCATCATTTGAGTATGTGTTAGTGAGCAATACGATGAGGCAATGACCCACATCATCCCACACAGCCTCTCTGAACATCTTGGTGCCCTCCCAAGAGAGGGTTTGATTCTTTCCCCCTTCGAGATGGATAAAAGAAATTGCTGAAGGTCTATCATGGTATTGCTGCTTCTTAGGATTGATCCCCGAAATCAAATAATTAGATCCTTTTGGTAAAAGGAAAGGGCTGCCGAAGAAGTGTTCCCCATGTTCCGGCGTGTACTCTGACTTGGTATAGGACCCTTCATCCTCAGAAAAAGTACATAAAGAGAGCTTTCCCCTTTTTTGGTAGGCAAACAGATTCTTTGTAGGATGCCAACTGCATAGCTCCTGCCCGAAGGAAATCGGTATCTCTTGATCGATAGGAAATCTCTTACCTTGCTCTCTATCGAGAATAGTCAGGTCGACCAGTGATTCTGTCGTCGAGCCTGGGTGTTTATCTGAAAATCCTAAGGAGGCAACATAACGCCCCGAGTATGCCTCCTTCATCGCTATTGCTGAGCAGCTACTTTCATCAGATGTTAAATATTCTAGTTGACCTGAAGAAACCTCGATCTTGGCAAGTCTTCCATTCCAAAGAGATTTAATTCCTTGCATGGAAAGCTCGGTCTGTTGCCCCTCCGTATCGGTGGAAAGTGATAAAATAGCAGACGACTCGCTCTGGGAAGGTATTTGAGGGGATGTCGGAAGATGAGTAGGGATAGAGAAGTAAAGATATTTTCCCGATGAATCCCACTGTGGAGAAAACCCGTTCCAGAGAAAGGCTCCTAAAAAATCCCCTACTTGATACGATCTCCCAGAAGCAATCTCATAGACCCAAGGATGGACTTCACCCCCCGCATTGGAAAAAAAGGCAACCCGGCTTCCATCGGGGGAAATCGCGGGGCCCCAACTATTGCATCCTGGGACTAACTCCAGCTCGGTCTCTTCACCAAGCCTTTGAAGGTATAAATGCGAACCCATGAAAAGGCGCGGTGTTTTGCCTGGTTCAAAGCGCCACACATCTTCTGTGATTTCCGAGGGATCAAGTAAAGAGTAACAGAAATAGTCCCCATTCGGGCTTAAGGCCACTTGATCATTGCCAAATGCCCTCTCTTCAAAAGCAACATCCGATAGATTCGGAGGCTTTTCGCAAAAAAGTTTTGAAGAGGACGATACAAGAAGGGATAATGCTAAAAAAACTGCTTTCATATTAGACTCCAAGTTATGTTGCCTAACGAGAAACAGTCTAACATTAAAGGCGTTGCAAAATCAAGTGCCTATCTCCATCTCCCCCGTTATAAATTGCGAAAAAATTTGGCTATAGTGTTTTAAATTTCGATTGATACCTTTTTCTAAGGGGTCGCTTCAGATTTTTGTCAGCGTAGCGATGGCGAAGCAGGCCCCTGTTGAAGACAGGGCCGATACAGCCGGGCAAAAAGATGAAGATGAGCCCAACGAAAAAAGTATCAATCGTAATTTAAAACACTATACTTCTTTTTTTGTGACAGCCCCTTGGGCTACTCCTAAAATGACTTCTTGGTACTCAGCATCAACAATTGTAAAATCTCTTTTACTATTCGAAACAAAAAAACCATGGCTGCCACTGAAGCTGTGCGTTTATTGCTATCTACAAATGAATGATTTTGAACAAGATGATAAAGATAAGCTAATGATCGTGAATTTCAATAACATATTGATAAGTAACGTAATTAATCACAGATCCGCCAAATCCTGCATGAGCTTTTTGTGTTTTTTATTTAACTCTTTGAATTTTTCACGAAATTCATCGATTTTTGTATCCTCAACAGATTGAATAACTAAGCCGCCGCTGGGGTTTACTGAAATTTGAAAAATGGCATCCTCAGCAATTCCCGCAGCCTCTAAAATGGCTTTATCTACTACTATCGCACGACTATTTCCATGCTTAATAAGGCGTTTTAACATCGTCCTCTCTCCTAGGTCTGTATCCACAATGTTGCTACAAAATCAGATTCAACACTAGAAAATTATGTAATATTTGTTGCTTTTACCCAATTCCCTAGGCCGCCCCAGAATTATCTATCCTCATTAATAAGCTTGATAGATCTCTGATTTAGATTTGCAAGATTTTCCTGATCATACAAACAAAGAGTGATTTCTTTTTGATAGTCTGAGCTAGATAAATGAATATGTTGCAATTTGGGATTGTCTGGTAATTGCCTTAAATAAGCCTGTAGCTGGGTAGCCTCTTCTTTAGTTAAAAAAAGAGACACAGTATCTAACTTTTTGTCAGAGTCTTCGTCTAAAATTCTCAAAATTTCCTCCTATCTGTATCAAAAATCTGGGGAAAAAGGGGGGTTAAGGGGCTTCATGCCATAAGATGCGTGGAATAGCAAATTTCTGTTCTGCTTTGAGAAATGCATCCTCTAGAGTGTCAAGTAGGCAATCTTGAGAAGACCTATTATTTTGGTACACAATGAGATACCAACCGACAAGGTCTTCTTCAATTAAGTAAGAAACCCCGTCTTTCTGACATTGATATTTTCTCCAATTTTTGTTACTCATCATTAAGGATAAGTTTTTGAGATCGTTTATCAAAAGTTTCTAAATTATGATTTGTATAAATACAAATAGTGATCTCTCGTTTAAAAGCATCTTCTCTATCTGGAATGTGTTCGTGGTGTTTATCATTACTATCAATAAGTGATTCAAGAGAATCTCTCATTTCTTTTGCTTCATCAGGTGTTAAGTAAAGAATAACATTACTTACCTTTTTATCAGAATCAGAGTCATAAATTCTCATACAATATCCTAATTATGGGGCACATCCACAGGATAAATTTGCCCCGACTTTACCCATTCACCATTAATTTTTACTTCCACGTGAGCATGGGGATTATTATGAGGTTTTGTTCGATTAAAATCAAACCTCACACATTTTAATCCATCTTGAGAAAGAAAGATGGAGTCCCCCGCCTCATTTTTAATGAATTTTGTGCCTTCTCCAAGCCATTCAGAAATTTGTTTTTCCAATTGTACGATTTTCGAGATACTAGCACCAGATTCTAGTTGAGAAGCAGATTCTATGAGAAGGGTCTTTTCAGCCGTTTGAAGGCTTCGGTAGATGGTATTTAACTCTTGAGATCCTTTGATGCCCCTTGAAAGCCCTTTAGCAAGCACACCGGGTACAATGATATCGGAACCATGCTTACCGAGAGCATAGCCAGCAAGCTGGCCACGCTCCTCTGAAGATAAATGATCCCATTCAGTGATGAGTTGGTGAACTTCTGGAGCAAGGACCTCCCCAAAAGCCTCCCATTTCTGTGAATGAGCAAGATCTTTCAAAAGAGTCATGGCTTCCCACATCTGTTTTCCTGTGTGAATGGGATGAGTCATGGCATCCGATAGGAACATTAATAATGATTCCCCAGAGTCATAGACTCCTTTTGGAAGGCCTTTAGCAAACCCTATACTAAAATCCGAAGCGGAGAACGATTCTGGGATTTTACTTTGTGTGGTGTAGGTTTGAAAGTCGGAAAGAGAGGCATCGTATTTTCCTAATTCGAAATTAGCCATGCTTCGATCAAGATAGGAAGGAAGGTGGGAGGGAGTTAATTCTATAGCCTTGCTGCAATCTTGAATTGTTTGGCTGTAGTACCCATATTCAAAGGCTTTTTCTCCCCTTGATTGGTAGTAAAGTGTGGGGAGGGAAGGGCTGTTTGTTGTGGGGCAGTTGTAATGAGGCGTATAATTTGTATTAAAGGAGTGATCAATCAGCTTGTGGTTATTGTAAGCTACTTCTGGAGAAGGACTATTTTTCTCAACATAATCATGAGCAACAAGAGAACTAACTATCCTGCTTTCTTCTTTGATAGGGATGGGGGAACTAGCGAATCCATCTTCGTGAGCAAGAGCTTCTCCGGCCACCGCAACTAGCGCTCCTATGCTTGGGGCTGCAGCTACTATAGAAACAGTTACGATAATTGCAATAGTGGTAACGGCAATGGCTGCAATGATCAGTTCCTTCTTGTATTTTTTAATGAAGGCCGTTGTTTTTTCTAGTTGAGGTTGAAACCAACCACTCCAAAGAGCCGCTTGGGTAAAGATCGTTTGGTTATCGCTATTGTTTATATCGATTCCCAAAAGCTCTTGGATATCCTCGTTTAGTTCTGTGAATGTTTCCGAATTTTCATCTGTCATTCCTTGTCTAGCTAAATTGGCCAAGAAATGGTTAATAGCAGAAAGCTCTGTCTGACTAAACGGTTCTTCTAGATTGCCGTTTTCGATATCCTCCAGCAATTGAATAATTTCTTTGTAGGATAGTGATGAGAGTTCCTGTTGAGAATACCCTTCCTTTACAATGTGAGTGGTGTGAGGTCGAGGTGAATGAGGATGAAGGGATAGGGTGGGGGTTGTACAGAGTAACAGTGCATGAATTAGATGATTGTAGTATCTGCTCATTCTTAGCCTCCGGTTTAAATTGCCACCACATCTTAACGAAATCTTTTCAAGCAATCCGTAGAGTTTATTTGATAAGGAATGAAAAATCCATTGACCCTTACGTCAGGTGATGCCTTAGGCTTGGATTCATCCAAAAAAGGAGGAGTCCATGGATATACAAATACACGATGGGATAACCCTGTTTACCAACATCCCTAAAGATCTAGAAAACACTTGGAAGACCACCATTGAAGAGCCTTTGGATTCATTACGGAAGATCATTCCGATGAGCTTTGCTCAGATGGGGGCAGCGACACCAGAGGAGATCAATGATGAACTGATCGATATGGCAAAGAAGCTTCAAGAGGCGAACATCCCTCAAAGGGTTCTAAAAGCAGTTACTCATGCTTATGAAGTGCTCAAAGAACATGGCCATACAACATTTCCGAGGACTTTGCATGTGGCTATTCTTGTAAGCAATGGAAAGAATCCTATGCATAATGACCTTAATCATGGATTTACTGGGTTTGGCGGGATACCGGGGTTTATTATCCTTATCCTATCCCCTACTGATTATGTCATTCAAAGAATCGAAGCTCATGTAGCCCATGAATTCCACCATAATATCCGTTTCCTGATTGAACCGTGGCCCATGGATAGGAATATCTCTGTGGGGCGTCTTTTGCTTGATGAAGGGCTAGCTGAGG
>JAJZEO010000034.1 GCA_021847505.1 bacterium | reverse complement strand
TGGTACATTCGTCGCTCTCGTAGCCGCTTTTGGTCAGATGAGGAAACGAGTGACCGGCGGCAGGCCTTTGAAACCCTCTACACGGTGATGATCACGGTGGTTAAAATTGCGGCTCCTTATACTCCTTTTATTGCTGAGGCGATTTATCAGGAGCTTCGGCAGGCAAATATGCCGGAATCGGTTCATCTTTGTGACTTTCCTGTCATTAACGAGGCTGTGCGAGATGCGAAGCTTGAGTCAGAGATGAAATATACCCAAGAAATCGTGGGCGCTGGCCACTCGCTAAGAAAAGAGCACCGAGTCAAAGTGCGTCAGCCATTGGGACATGCCCATATCGTATCGGCTAATCGCGAGATTCTCGAAGCTGTACGTGAGCAAGCTGATTTGATCAAAGAGGAACTCAATGTGAAGGAAATTTCGTTTAATTTTGATGAAACGAAATTTGTGAAGCTAAAACCGAAACCCAACTTTCGCTCTCTTGGCAAGAAAGTAGGGAAATTGATGAACGAAGTCAAGGAGGAGATTGAACAGCTTGACCAAAGGACTCTGCAGAAATTCTTCGATCAAAAGATTCTCGAGATCTCTGTAGGAGAGGAAGTGGTTTCCTTAACGGAAGAAGATGTGATGATTGAGCGCCAAGTGCACGATGGCTTGATCGCTGCCGTCATTGGGGATATTACGATTGCCCTCGATACGCATCTCACTCATGAATTGATTGAAGAGGGGATTGCGCGTGAAATCATCAATAAGGTCAATACTCTGAGAAAAGCGCAAGGGTTTGAAGTGACTGATCGGGTCCATTTAACGCTTGAGACAACCCCAAGCGTCAAGGCTGCTTTTGAGAAGTTTGCCGATATGATCAAGAAAGAAATTCTCGCAACAGAGGTATCTTTCGCACCCTGCGGAGAAGGAGAAGAGGTCGACTTGAATGACAACCCCACGAAGATCGCCATCAGAAAGTCTGAAAAAATCGAAATCTAATCGGTGAGAAGTTCGCTAGCGAGGTCTTTGGCCACTTTTCCATCGACGGTGCTATTGAGTTTCATGACACCTTTCATGACTAGGCCGAGATCTTTTTTCGTCTTGGCCCCTGTCTCAGCAATGGCTTGGATGACAAGCTTCTTTGTCTCTTCAGGAGAAAGACTTTTAGGGAGGAATTCCTCAACGATCAGAAGCTCTTTCTTAAGTGGCTCCGCAATGTCTAGTCGATTGACATTTTGTGCTTGTTCAAGCGCCTCTTGAAGAGAGCCGTAATAGGTTTTGAAAAGCTTGATCACATCGGCATCAGCAAGGGTGGCACGTGCATCGACAGCCAATATTTTCGATTTGAGCATCCGGAGCGTCGAAAGGCGAATCTGATCTCTGCTTTTCATGGCTTCTTTAATGCCATCATTGATTTTTTCGATGATTGTCATAGCTACTTACCTTTTTTGTTTTGATTCTACTCGGTCTCGAACTTTAGAGGAAGAGAGAAGAGTTTTCGTTGAAACAAAGTGTAGACGAGATATGCGATGATTAATCCAATCCAGACGAATACGCGAGGTGCCGTAATCAGCGGGTAGAGATCGCCATTGGGAAAGCCGAAGCGGCCGCCGGGTGCCCAGAAAAGAAAGCTGGGGACTCCACGGATATTCGATTGGGGAACGAAGCCAAAATCACGACTGTCACCACTCATTGCGTGGTTATCGCCAAGAACGAGATAGTGATGATCGGGAACGCGAAGACCATAAGTTTTGATCATCTCTATATCGAGAGAGCCGTCTTCTGTTAATGGTGCCCCGCGATCGACAAAGGGTGCATATTCGGGAATTCTTTCCGTTTTGTACTTTTCTTCCTCAACATATTGACGAATCGTTTCTGACTCTTTATCAAAGATTTTAGCTCCCATTAGATAGAGATCGCCATTTCTGAAATAGGCATACCGTGAGGGGAGAATGGTTTGATCATGATAAGCAGGTAGGAAACGGATGTCACAATCAATCCCTGCATTAAAGAGAATAAACAAACGCATGGGTGAAAATTCTGCTAATGGATGATCTTGGGGTGCCAGCTGGGTGAGTCCTTGCGCTTTTACTTCGTAGAGTTTTCCTTCAGTGAATTCATAGGTTCCATCGGGTATGCCCCCTTTAAGTTTCGGAAGGAAGGAATTATTAGCCGCTTCTTTTGCAGACATGCCATAGCGATGGATCCGATCGTTTTCGATGATGAAGCGCCCGGTGTAGATATGGTCCCAAATTCTTTTGAGATCAGTTTCATTGAGAGGGATATATGATTTTTCAACAGTGACAGAGGGGCGGGTTCTGAAGTAGGCATCACGGTTGATTGTTGGATGGGCAGCCGACTGATGGTGTGTCAATTCTAGGTAGTATTCGCTTGATTGCAGGGGAGCCTCTAAACCACTTTTCTTTGATAGCACAGATTTTCGAAGAATTCTTGCGGTAGCATAGTTTTCAATCCCCCACAATTTGTAAATATCAAAACTCTCGAGTTCAGCTCGGTTGGTCGTGTTGGGTTTCAAAAGAAAATCAGTTTCGACATTTCTCTTTGAAGAGAGGAAGAGTTTGGCAATCGGGATGTTCATTTGATAGAGGACGATGGGAGAATAAAGGTCTCCAACAGGCACCTTAGGAGCCACAGCCTTCCCTTCTAAATACATGTAGGGAATATGCTCAAGAGACTCGAGGGACTCTTGTTGTAAGTCTTTTGTAATGTCGTTTCCGTTTTTGTCGATCCCGTAAATTTTCCCCCCATAAAAGTAGAGGGTATCACCAGGAAGGCCGATCATTCTTTTAATGTATTGGCGATAGCCGGGAAAAAGATAAAAATAGCGGGTCTTTACATTCGGGATATCCATCCCCTCGCCGGTGAAGACGACAACACCCATCCGTTTGACTTCGTCAGGTTTAAATAATAGGTGGTGGGTTGTGAGAGGAATGTTGATTCCAAATTGTGTCTTAGAGACGACCAACCTGTCCTGCTCTTTGTATGTCGGTCGCATTGAGCCAGAAGGGATTTCGTAAGGTTCGAAGGCTGTCTGTCTTATAACTACGGCAATAAAAAGGGCCACAAAAATGGCAAGCCCCCCTTCGGTAAAACGGAGGAAGCCTGCGCGGTTTAAATGTTCTTTTGTAAAAGTTTGTAGGAGACGCACATAATAATCGGCTTTTTCTCGGTCAGAGGTGAGAATGCTTTCCTGTGCCTCTAAAGCAAGATTTTTAAATTCTTTGGCCTGATGGGGATTTAGGCGCCCTTTTCGTTTGCAAAAAGTACGGTAACAATGGGTGAGAATTGCCTTGGATTTGTTCAGTCTATAAATTGCCATGACGAGCCATTTTATTTTAGAAAGGGATAGTCGTCAAGGAGAATATAACTCTCTTGGTTGAACTGAAACTGGGGCAGGAAGGTCGGTAGATAAGCTAAAGGAGTAGAGATGATCGCGATTTAATTTTTTCTGTAACACAGCTTTTTCAATTTTAATTGTCACTTTTTCCCCCTCTCGATGTAATTCATAAGGAATTGTCGTGCTTGTTTGGGGAAACTCTGTTGAATCAAGCGCTTGAAGGTTAAATTTTTTATAGTAAAGGGGAGCTGATAACTCAAGTTCAATTTGATCTTCTTTGTTGAAGTTTGTCCTTGTTAAGAAAAAGGCACGTCGGGGGAGGTCTCCCTTGGGAGAAATCAAACCTTTACCTGAGTCTAGAGCATGAAACGCTAAAGATAGATGATTCGTATCCCGAATACGGAATAAGTAGGGGAAAGGGAAAAGCTTATCTTTTTGATTAAAGTAGACCTCAACTTGTTTATTAGAAAGAGGGGAGTCATCTTTAGGCCATTCAATGCGGAAAACATCAAATGCACGATTCGATTGCCTTTTTCCCTCAATGATGAGAGGAGGGTTCCAGGTTTTTCGGTTGTCAGGGCCTTTCTCAGGGGGAGGGCCAATCTTGCTCAGCTCATAGTCAGGGACTTTATGTAAAGTTAGGTCAAAGAGGTGGATAAGGAAGGAATCTCCTGAAGTAAGAGCGATCCAGGCATCCCTCGAGTAAGAAAAACATTCCATGATCCCCGTATCAGTGAGATCGACCTCAATGGCTACCCATGATGTATGGCCTGGGGCGCCCTGATTTAGCCACTCTTGCCAAGAAGAGCTCCCTAACTTTTTAGGCTTTGAGCTTTTAGGAAATGAAATTTCCTCAATGATGATAGTTTTAGGGTCGCATGATTTAACAAATATGAGGCTTAAGGAGCCACGCCCTTCGCAAACAATAAAGTCACCCTTCTCTGCATGGGTAAATTTGGATTTAATAGTAAGGGCTTCAGCCTGAGCGAAGAAGAGAATAAAGCAAAAGAAAAAGATCAGTTTTACGGAATTCAACATACTGAGAAGCTTACATGATTGAATTTTATAAATCTTGCAGTTTTTTTGGACTATCTGCTTGTGTAGGGTAAGGAAGGTGTAAGGATGGCTCAAACGCGGAAAAAAATTAATCTTATAGTGCTCATAATGAGTCTAACATCATTTTTAGGGTGTGGGCGCATGGAGAAGCATACCGAGCTTGTAATCCCTAAACCCCATGGAAGTAAAACAGAGCAAATTCAATACCATATGAAAGAGATAGAGCGGTTTTCTATACAGATGAAAAATGAAGAGAGGAGTCTTAAAGAGGCACTCAACAAACAAGATATGGACAAGGCTAGAGAAGCACAAAACCGTCGTATGCAATATCAGAAAAAAATTAATACCCATATTTCCCAACTTAACCAAATAGAGGTAACAAATGAAGCTCAGTAGGATCGTCACCTCCGCGATAGTCATCTTTTCTTTTGTCCTGGGAATAGGAGCGGTGAATGCAGGAGCCGTGGCCACACTACCCGAAGAACAAGCTCAACATGAAGAGACGCTTCAATTTGTTAACGATCAAATCAATTCATTGACCCGTTTAAGAAACTACTACATGGCAAAATCAGCTCGCTATCGAACCAAAGCCAACACTATCCGACATCAGCACGGGGAAAATTCTCAAGAGGAATACGAACGTTTGAATCAACAAGCCGATGACTATGATAATATTGTAAAAAATCTCAACGGTGAAATTACAAAGTTAGACAAGCAAAAACGCACTCTCGAGAAAAAAACCTAGTACCTAACCATAAAAGTTCTCACGGGTAAAGCCTCTTCATTTTTACACGTGCATCTGGGATAGTAAATCCCCAAAGGATCTTTGTCCTTCTTGCGT
>JAJZEO010000036.1 GCA_021847505.1 bacterium | reverse complement strand
AGTGTTTTCTCATCGACTTCAAGTGCTCTTCGATCACTTCATATAAATGATCAAACCCTTCCTTATTCAAGGCGGAAATGCAAATGCAATGGGGAAACTTGACCCTAAATTTTACAAAGATGGTTTGATCTTCCACAAGATCGCACTTATTCAGCAAAGTAATGATAGGGCGTTTATCCGCTTTGAGCTCTTTTAATACTTTTAAGGTCTCCTCAGCATGTTCCATCGCTTGGGGATGGGCAATATCGACCACATGAAGCAAAATATCAGTGTAGACGGCCTCTTCTAGAGTAGATCGGAAAGCAGCCACAAGACCGTGAGGAAGTTTGCGTATAAATCCCACCGTATCGATTAAAATGATTTTCTGGTGATTGGGCAAGACAAATTGCCTTGCAGTGGTATCGAGTGTAGCAAAAAGCTTATCTTCTGCAAGAACCCCGGCACTCGTCAGTGCATTGAGTAGAGTCGATTTTCCCGCATTAGTATAACCCACGATTGCAAAAGTCGGTACTCCGGAACGAACTCGGGAACTTCTTTGCGTCTCCCTTTGTTCTCTGATCCCCTTAATTTCCTTCTCTAACATGGCAATGCGAGACTTTAAAATCCGTTTATCAACTTCAATCTGCTGTTCGCCAGCACCACGGAAAGCCGATGTTCCCCCTCCTCCTGTCTTTTCACGCGACAAGTGGGTCCACATCCGTTTCAAGCGAGGAAGTTGGTAACGGATACGAGCAAGCTCAATCTGCAGGCTAGCCTCTTTTGTTTTTGCCCTCTGAGCAAATACTTCCAAAATCAATTCCGTACGATCAAGGACCGGTTTTTTCGTGATTTCTTCGAGATTCTTCTGTTGATTAGGAGAGATCTCATCATCGAAAATAATGGCATCGACGTTATTTGCTTCGGCAAATGCCCCGATTTCCTCTGCCTTCCCATGACCAATGTAGGTAGCCGAAATGAATTTCTTGATCGGACAGACAAACTTCTCGACAACTTCAAATCCATAGGTCCATGCCAGCTCTCTTAATTCATCGAGCTGCTCTTGACAAACGGCATCCGACTCTCCTGATTGGCGTACCCCCACCAAAGCAACACGTTTAACCTCTGAAAGATCATACCGGTCTTGTTGCTGTTTATTTTCTTTTTCAGACATCGAAAACCATCCCGTCGTAACCTAGTTCAAAACCACTAGGGAGCATAGCCGACCCTTGTTCATGGTCTACTTCATGCGCCAAGTGAGTAAAAATAATCCGAGGACTTTTTGACCTCTTTCCAAATTCAATCGCCTCAGGAAATGAAAAATGCATTCCTGTCCCCTCTTCATGAATCGCTCCTAAAACAAGAATCTTGACACCCTTGAGCTCATGAAAGATGGCTTCGGGATATACTTTAATGTCGGTCAAGTAAGCAAAATCCCCAAAACGAAAGCCAGTGACACAAGTAGGCCCTTGCGAATAAGTAAAGTAGCGAAATCCATCTATCGACCCTGTCTCATCTTCTAGGAGCTTGATTTCAAACCGATCGAGCAAATAGCCAAATCGCGAAGATATTTCCCTGAGTGTTTCTTCAGACAAATAGAGAGGGATCGGCTTGTCATTTTTCATGAAAAAAGGTCTTAGATCGTTAAGCCCCCCAATATGATCTTCATGAAAATGGCTCAAAAGGACCTGATCTATCTTGTCCATCTTGTAAAGAAGAGCTACTTGGCGGATATCTGGACTAGCATCGATCAAGATCTTCTTCCCTCCCGCCTCAATAAACGCTGATGTCCTCAATCGTTTATTTTTTTTATGTGTTGATAGGCAAACAGGACAGTCACACCCAATCCCGGGAATTCCAAAAGATCCCCCTGTACCCAAAAGTCTCGCTCGAATTTTCATGCAATTAGACTACCATACCTCTACAAAGAAGCCAACAATTCTTGTGCGGCATACTCCCCATAGAGGGCATGGTAGAGAAGACCGCGTGAGCCTAAGCCCGTAAAAATTACTTTTTGCGGAGAAATTCGTTTGATGATCGGAAGATAGGAACCTTGATGGCATACACGAAGACAAGAGCGGCAATCGACAATCTCCCACGAATCCAAAGCAGGAAGAAATGTGTTTATGCGCGGAGCAAGATATTTCTTGGCTTCCTCTAAATTCGGTTGATCATCTTGGATATGTTCATAAGTCGCCCCGATTTGTGCTAATCCCGGCTCTTCCAAAGGAGAAATATGTCCTGAACCAATGATTGATCGCATTTCTTTTCGATGCTCTTTAACGATCAATACCTGCCCTTTAACATATTCTACACCGCTTAAATTCCAAGGAATAAATCCACTACCTAGGGCATAGAGCACCTGATCAAAATCATCTTCATTTTCCAACTTTCCCTGAACAAATTCACAGGTTGGCATCGCAGCGAAGAGCCCCTTGAGATAGGCCCTAAGAAACACCGTCACTCCACTTGTAATCAAAACATCTTGTTCGAAAGGTTCAAGATCATGGGCCGATTCATTAGGAACCCACCCCTTTCGAATAATTCCATTGCGAAGGGCAACTTTTCGCCCTAACGCCGCCTCAGCCAGGTTGATGAGGGCGAGGCTTTTGTTTAATGCATCATGAGCATACCTAGATCTAATCCCCTTTTTACCGGGGTAAGGATGCAAAAGAGCCGCCTCTACACCCCCCGGTTTCTCACCGATAGGGAAGAGGTCAAATAAAACCACCTTGGCTCCTCGCTTGACCAGAGCATGAGCTGCCCCTAATCCAGCAAGTCCACACCCTACTACCGCACAGTACAAGCCCCTTCCTCATTCTTTGACATTTTTTGCAGATGCAGTCTTTGTTTGCGCTGCAAAAGACCATAGCTTTCTGTGGCAAAGTTAAAAAAGAAAATCACGAACGGGGTCAAAATCATCGTAAAAGGGATCATGATAAAAAACCAACCCAGAGAAACGCCAATCGCGGCAATTCCTTGTAAATATTGCGCACCCGTCATTACTGCAGCCACGATAAGAAAAAATACACCGCATAGTAGAGGCATAAGACCAATCATTAACAAGAGAAGATTGGAAAAAAGAGAAAAACGGATCCTTTCTAAAATTTCTTCCGCAATGTGGAGTTGCACACCCGTCTTTAAAGCCACATGGGGAGTCACAAAAAACAAAAGCACAATGCTCAAAAGGCTAAGGACTAACGAGGCAAAAACAAGGATAAATGGTGCAAATGATAACAAAACACCGATCACCTCACCCACCCCCGGAATCACTTTTACAAGATGAAATACCCCCATCAATGTCCATAAAAAAAGGTAGGTCAAAATCAATGGGAGAGAAAGATAAGAAACCCCGATCAACAGCTGCAGCGATTGAGTTAAGAGTTTTCGAAATCGAAATGAAAGACCCTTTACTTCATGATAATACATGCGAATCAATAACACACCCGCTGCTAGCAAAATCCCCGTGCACAAAAAAACAGGGAGAAAGGAGAGCGACATCGCAACCCAAGGATTCGAATGGTAAGAAATCGCCCTGCAAAAAACAGTAAGCACCCCACAAACCAGAAGAACAGGGAAGATGAACAAAAGCTTTGCTCGACTAAACGAGAGCCTAATAGCCCGATTAAACGTTTCCTCGATTTCTTGATAAGTCATGTGGCCCTCTCAGTAGAGCCGCACTTAACGACTCCGGTTAGATTTGAACAGATATTTAGGGCGAACAATGGGCGTCCCTTTGCCCCCTCTCGCCTCGCATCTCTCATAGACAATTTGCCTTGCAATGCCCACAATGCGAGAGAGACCAAATAATACCGTAAAGTACTCAGGAAAGTCAAATCCTGCTGCACAAAGTAACGTACCTGAGATGGCATCCACATTTGGATAGGGATTTTGAATTTTTGGGTTTTCTTTCAACACTACCGGCCCCCGCTCTCTTAAAAAAAGAGCCGTCTTCACTAAAGAATTCTTGGGAAAAAATTTCTTTGCCACATCATAGAGAACAGTCGCTCGAGAATCCTCTGCCCTAAGCACAGCATGGCCAAACCCAAAAACCAGCCCCCCATGACTCAATCGATCTCTAACGACTTGTTCAACTTCGTCTGCGTCCTCCTGATCGCGCACCTGATCATGAATCGACTTTACGAAATCAAGAGCATCTTGATTAGCCCTCCCATGACGAGGGCCTGCTAGAGCGCACATGGCAGCCGCAAGAGAGCCATACATATCTTCCAACCCCGATGCTACAGCTTTTCCAACAAACGCTGAAAGATTGCCACCCCCGTGGTCGTAATGAAGGATATTAAAAATTTTCAATACTTCAGTGAATTTCTCAGAGTGTTTGAGTTTGGGAACATTCAACATATGAGCAAAGTTTTCCATATAGCCCAGCTCAGGTTTTGAATGAGGAGTCTCTCCCCAACCAGCATGATAATTAATGATCGTTGCAACCAGCTCAGGCATCTTCGCAATCACATTGAGGCAATCTTCTGGATAGCGATTTTCCCCCTCGATCCCCCCCAAAATTTCTAGCGCCATGACGAGAAGTTTCATCGGATGAACCTCTCTTGGTAGAGAGCAAATATAGTCTCTTATTCTGGGACTCAACGATGACCTTTGCATTAACTGAACACAAAAGTTATCAAAATCACTCCCCTTTTCAAGACTACCTGTCGTGAGAAAATAGATTACTTCCTCAGGCCTGAGATGGGCAAGCTCGCTGATAGGCTTTTCCAAGTAAAACAACCCCTTGATCGGATCGACCGTCGAAGTCACGCAATATCCGACGGGATACCCCCTGAGCCCCGTCTCAAGCTGCTCTTCAGTAATCTCAAAAAGCTGTTTATGTGTTGGATGCATCATAGATACTTTCTTACTTGGTCCCTCTCTTGAATCAACTCATGTTCACTTTTTTTAATTCTTCCATGCAATTCTTCATCCCAGTTCAATCCATCCACCCTCTTATTGTCTCGCATTGCAAAGGAGAAAAAGAGGTCATCGTCAATTTCATAAGGGTTGTCCTTTGAATGAATCCCCGCTGAATACCAATCATTTTTGGCTGTCGGTTGAGTCCAATCACGGATGCTGTCGAGAATTGCATTGGCCGCGGAAGCTGCTGAAGATAAACCCCTAGCATTGAGCACCTCACCCCCCATCTGCTGCACTTTCATCATAAATTCTCCCCTAAGCCAAGCATCATCACGAATCACCTCTTGCGCAGGTTTTCCACTGATCACCGCATTATGATAGTCAACTACCATGGTCGGAGAATGATTTCCAAAAACAGCCA
>JAJZEO010000072.1 GCA_021847505.1 bacterium | reverse complement strand
AGTCTTTTCAACGTCATTCTCTCTAGGTAGATCTTGCTTATTTTCATATAGTTGAGGCGAGAACAACATACATGGGATTACTTTATATTCTTCTCCTTGATAACCCTGAAACTTAGTCTCCAGGCAGTCAAAATCATCCTCATCTGTTGTTGCCAAATACAAAAATGTTTGTCCATTGGCAAGCTCATGGGTAGAATTGTCATCAATTAGAACAGCATTTTCTAAAAGATCCCCCGGCCTCAGATAGGGCATCAGATCCTTCTTTTTATCGGTCAAGTGATGACGTGATAAAATTTCGACTTCAGGTAAAGATGTTGGAAATGCTAGTTTTAATAATTCAGATACAAAGGAGCGATTTCGCTCTTCTGCCCCTGCACTGAAGAATGAAACTCTAGCATTTGGAATTTGAAAAAGATGTTTTATAAATTCAATTACACCGGGAAAAATATAGTGGGTCCTTAGGGCGGTAATAATAGCCCCTTCCTGCTTAAAAAAGGCTGCTTGCTCATTATCATGAACGTGCGTACAGGCTAGAACACCATCGATATCTACAAAAAAACTTACATCCATTTAAATTACCCTTCCAACAATTAAAAGTGAGCAAAGATTATCGCTTGCCCTGGGGTAGATGTCAACGGCTTCACTTAATGTTTAGGCGCTCTTTTTTGCAAAAATAGGGGGGGGGATTCCCATCGGTCGGCAGTCGCTGCCCCTTCAACGAAAAAGACGAGCCAGTGGCTCGTCTTTGTACGGAAGAGGAGGGTTCCCTACGGACAGCTGCCGCTGTCTCGTAGGCCGGTTCGGCATGGCTGCCTCACTTCGAATCCATCTCTTCAACGAAAAAACCCAAGCATTGCTTGGGTTTCTTTCGGAAGAGGAGGGATTCGAACCCCCGGTCCCTTGCAGGACTCCTGTTTTCAAGACAGGTGCGATCGGCCACTCTGCCACTCTTCCACTAACGATTGATCCAAAGGATCAAATAGTCGCTCACTATATACTTATTCAACAAAAGTATCAAGGAAATTGCTCGAGAAATCGCTCGTCATTTTCCGTAAATAGTCTTATATCTCTTATTCCATGCAATAGCATGTAGACTCTCTCAATCCCACCGCCCCAAGCAAAACCCGAGTACTCCTCAGGATCAATTCCTCCTGCTTTGAGGACTTCAGGGTGCACCATCCCAGCTCCGGCAACTTCAAGCCATCCCGAATGTTTACAAAGCCTGCAACCATTTCCCTTGCAAATAAGGCATTTAACATCTACTTCGCAACCGGGCTCCACGAAGGGAAAATAACTTGCGCGGACTCGGATTTGTACGCTCTCTCCAAGAAGCTTTGAATAAAACTCTTCAATGGTCGCTAAAAGATCAGCAAATGTCACACCTTTGTCAATATAGAGAACGTCATTTTGGTGAAAGATCACGTGTGAGCGGGCCGAGATAGTCTCATTTCGATAGCATCTTCCTATGTTGGCCACACGGATCGGTGGTGCGTGCGACTCCATCACCTTTTGCTGAAAGTTTGTCGTGTGAGAACGTAGTAGGGTGTGCTCATCGACATAGTAAGTGTCCTGCATGTCACGGGCGGGGTGGTCTTCAGGATAGTTAAGTCCACCATAGTTGTAATAATCAGAGTCAAGCTCTGATGTGCAATATTGTGAAAAACCCATCTGGGAAAGTATGGAGGCTGTGCGTTCAATTTCTCGTGAAATGGGATGAGCTCGCCCGAGGTTGCTTCTTCTCCCGGGAAGCGAAACATCGATCGTTTCACTCTCAAGCCGGTCATTAATCTCAGAAAGTTTTACCTTCTCCATTGAAGAATCAATTCTAGCCTCAATGCGCACCTTGAGCTCATTGATGACTTTCCCCATATGAGGACGTTCTTCAGGTGTGCAATCTCTCAAATTTTGCATAAGAGAGGTTACGGAACCCTTTTTACCAAGAAAACGAATTCGAAGATCATCAAGCTCGCGGCTTGTCTTCAACTTCTTAAGACTGTCTTCAAATTGTTTATAGAGTTGATCAACTTGGTCTTGCACGCTTTTTCCTATCCAAAATGCGCACCCCACACACGAGGTGTGAGGTGTGCTTCGATTCGTTCTTATCGCTTAAGCTAGTGCTCTTTTTGCTTCATCGCAAATTGCTTTGAACGCACTTGGGTCATCATTCGCAAGGATTGAAAGCATTTTTCGATTCACTTCGATACCTGCTTTTGTCATTCCATTAATCAGCCTGCTGTAGGAGATCCCTTCAATTCTAGCAGCTGGATTAATCCTCGAAATCCAAAGAGATCTAAATTCTCTTTTCTTTTGCTTTCGTCCTTCGTAAGCATATCGCCATGCTTTCATGACTGTAGTTTTAGCCAAGCGATGGTGATTTTTTCTATCGCCTACGTAACCTTTTGCAGCCTTAAGGATTTTCTTAATTCTACGCCTTCTTGCTGGCGCTCTCGTCACTCTAACCATATTATAAACCTCGAATCATCCGTTTAAATTTAGCTACAAAACTATCATTCACCAATGTTGGTCTCGCTAACTCGCGCTTCTTCTTTGAGCTTTTCTTGGTTAAAATGTGGCTTCTTCCCTGCTTCCTTCTAAGAAGCTTGCCACTACCTGTAAGCTTAAAGCGCTTCGCAAGCGACTTATTCGTCTTCGCCTTGTGCACTCTTTTTCTCCTTCTCTTTTTCCTTAGGCCTTCGATCTTTTCCTAATGGAGCGATCAACATGCTCAATGTCTTTCCATATAACTTCGGCTGTGCTTCAACCTGGGCAATGGTTTCAAGTGCCTTCTGCACTTTATCCAAAACTTCTCGCCCATGATCAACAAACACGATTTCCCTACCCCGAAACATGCAAGTAAACTTCACCTTGTACCCTTTTTCGATAAACTCCTTGGCGTGCGTAATTTTCGTATTCAAATCGTTCTTATCGATATTGGGCTTAAGTTTGATCTCCTTCAATTTCGTTTGAGAGGAAGTCTTCTTTAAGTTCTTCTCTTTCTTCGTCTGCTGGTATCGAAATTTTCCGTAGTCGATGACTTTACAAACGGGCGGAACGGCTTTAGGTGCTATCTCCACCAAGTCCATTCCTAATTCTTCTGCTTTTGCCAACGCATCGGGAAGTGTAAATATCCCTAGCTGTTCGCCTTCTTCTGAAACGAGTCGCACTTTTGGCGAACGAATATCTCTATTTACTCTCAAATGGATTCCTAAAAATCTCTCCAAAATTCAATTTGTGACAAATGTACTACAAAAGGGCTTTTTTGACACGCTTTTTTGTTCAACAATTAACGAGGTAATTCGATCAATCCAAATTTTTCCCACTACATCATATTCTATCAAGGGCCATTCAATCCCGTAAATATCTCGAATATTTTTTATAGGCAGGGATTGATTCAGCTTTTCCAGGCAATTCTTGCCATGAAACTTAATTCCCCGGAATCGGCCATTAGCCTTTAGACCAAACTGTGCTTGGTCTTCAATAGGTTCATCAAACTCAGCAAAAAAGCCCTCCTCTAAAGGAGACCCCCGCCACCGTTCAATCAACCCCTCACCCCGAAGAACTTGGGCGCACTGGTCATAAATTGATCGCCAAAGAGTGATCATTTCCCCTTCAAAAGGAAGGTTTCTATGGTCATAAACACTCATTTCTTTAATCATTTTCTTATATTGTTTGACTTCGTCAGAGGTAGCAAAAGCAACTCCTTCAAGTCGAAAAAGGGGGGCCATCTTCTTGTGAAATAAAGCTTCTCCGACAAGGGTGGGCGGCTCAATCTCAATAGCTTTTATCGAATCAAGGTCTGGGTCAAGGGGGCCATCAAGAACATCAGCATACCGGTCATCAATCCGGACTACATGGGTAAATTGCTTGGAGCAGTCGACTGCCTTTGCCCTCAAAGGTTGTTTAAGGTATTTCATATAATCAACCACATTGGGTGAATACATTTCCAATACTTCGATTTTTACCCCTTTCTGAATCCGCTCCTTTAAAAGCTGGATAGCTACCTCAAGATGATTTTTGTGAAGATTTTCGGGGTGGAGGAACTCACAAGTAAAACCGAGGAAGTCAGCTCTAATGGTTTTAAAAATAATTTTAGGGCAGACTTCTAGGATGGACATGGCAAACAGCTCTGCAGCCGTTTGCCATTTTTGTCTCTGTGCTTGATTCATTGGGATATAGCTGACTCGAACAGCTGACCTCCACGATGTCAACGTGGCGCTCTAACCAACTGAGCTAATACCCCGAGTTTTTAGGACCACAATGAATGATCACACTTGAAAAAAACTTGGCCAAGGTTATACTACACATGATTTTCTATCAAGAACAAATTGAATAATACCCCCACTCGTTTATGGATCACATCTCTTTAGCTCGGTACTTTTGGAAAAACCACTTAAAACCGGGGGATATTGCGGTCGATGCTACCTGTGGGGCAGGGAATGACACCTTATTTTTAGCTGAAACTTGTTTAAGGGATCAAGCGGGCCTGGTCTATGGTATAGACATCCAAAAGGAGGCGATCGATCGAACAGAGGCCTTGATCTCAGAAAATTTACCCCCAGCCCACCGCAGTCGAGTCACTCTACTACATATGAGCCATGCGCCCCTCCCCTCTCAGCTCCCCTTAGCCAACCTAATCGTCTATAATCTTGGCTACCTTCCAGGAAGCGATAAATCGATTAAAACCCTTTCGCCAACAAGTATAGTGAGCCTGGAAAGTGCATTAAAACGACTTTTGCCTGGGGGGCTGATTTCTGTTATGCTCTACCCAGGCCATCATGAGGGGCTTTTTGAGGCCCAAACCATTTTAAACTGGGCTTCAGCTCTATCTAATGAGACTTATGGACTTTCTCACCATTATAGACCTAATAGCTCTAAATCCCCCAGTTTGCTTATAATCAAATATAGAACGTAATTATATACAATTAACTTTAAATAAGTTATAATATTTCCTTTAACACCTACTAGGTAGTCCATGGACAGTCTTTCTTCTACCCCTGCCCTTATAGCTAGATCTAGAGAGGCTCTCCAAGCCCTAGAACAGCAAGTTGCTGCTGTGGAAGCAACAATCGCAAATGAAAAAAAGTATCCCCGAACCAAAGCTGAGCATGAGATTGCGGTTCTTTGTGATCAAATTTCGCAAGCCGTACAAATGAAGTTGAGTCTCCAACAAGAGACAAGAGAATCCGGGGAGGTTTATCTAGACCATCTTATTCAATCTATTCATGATAAATTTTCTGATTTGTTCGAAATCTCAAAGGGTCTTCATGCAATTTTATCCGTCAGCTATAAAGACCTCGAAAAACATGCTTCGGCAGGGAAGAAAGATTTCGTCACCTCTCTGCAAAAGATCCTTAGCGAGACGAAATTAGACTCTCCTCTTGAACAGTCGGAAGAGAGAGACCTCTTTGGAAAACCAATTTCCATGTTCTTAATTGCTAGAAAAAAAACAAGAGTTAGAGTTGTTAAAGCGCCAACGCCTCCCGGACCATCCGAGAGTTTACCACCGCCTTCCTCAAGTGCTTCTAAAATTCCAAAGCCACAAATTTCATTCCCAACCTCAGCAAAGTACACCCAACCTCAAGCTAGAAAAGAACTCCTTGAGTACACAAAGGCTACCAATCCTTTGCCTTTAGTGAAAAGATTCTTAGCGCTTGATCAGAAAGATCTAGATGGATTCGCATCGGATAAAGAAACTAGTGGCAAGATCCAGGAGCTTTACTCGAAAGCTATTCTAGTGCTTATCGAAGGTGCTGAACAATTAGAGGGCCATGAGCTCCTCACGATAGTTCGTCTGCTATTTCTCCATCCCCAGGCCGAAATGTTGTTTGCTAAAGAGATTACCCGCCCTTGCCCTCTTGGTTATTTCGCTGCAGTTGTATTACGAAATTACTCAGAACTCTTGAAAACTCAAGAAATGACTCCTCCTCTCAATATGTTGTATTCTGAGGCGGCTCTATTTTTTCTTGATCAATTGCCCTCGCTTCTTAAGCTGCTTTCTCAAAGAGAGGTGACGCATGGAGACAATCTATCTCTACTGATTTCACTAACAAATGATCTTCAGATTTTCTTAGCTATTACAGAAAGCTATGCAAAACAGGGGTTTCCCAATCTTTTTGTTCGATTTACTTTTGCCTACACACTTGAATTCGCAAATCAATTTTTCGAAATTGAAAGACGTGATCAACCAGAAATCTTTACACTTATACAAATTCGCGCTGATGATTTTACAAAGCGTATGCCTCCACTAGAACCAGAACCAAAAACCGCCATTGATTTAGCTGGTGTTGAGAAAAGACTAACGACGAATGAACAGCTGTTCTATTCTGGTGATCGGGGAAAAATAATCGATGCTCCTACTCTTGCCCTAATTCTCTCCCAATTAGTCAAAACAACAGTCGGGCTATTTTCAAATTATACTAGCTCGAGAGACCCGGCATCAAGAGCTCTCCTTAAAAAAGAGCAAGAAAACATCCAAGCCATCATCCATCGCACCCTGAAGGGGTTATTTCAAATGCAATTTTTTGGAGATCAAGTCAGATATCCCCAATTTATCACTGCATTGCAACAAAACCCTTCATCGACAACTGCAGTGCTTCGATTACGGGTTAGCACATTTAACCCGAGATTTACCCCATTGATAGGCCAAATTGAAAGAAAACAATTAGACTTTAAAAAAAGAGAATTCCAAAGATTAAAGGAAGTGGGCCAACTTCAACTACATGCCTATTCACAATTTAATCGCCCTACCCAATCAAGAGAAAGAAATTGGTGGCCTCAGAAACCTCCAAAAGATTCTCCATTAGAGGCCTCTCCCACGAATTGTGCTTGCTCTTGCTACGCAGCCTTAGCTTTGGTCTACTTACTGACTCCCGGAAAGAAATTCGAATTTGATCAAATCATGGATGAGGCTGAATATTTGTATTATCGAGTAGTACCTCCTGAGCTTGGTGGTTTGACAACAAATCACATGCTTAATTTCGAGGATGATGTCGTCCCATTGGTTACAAACATGGGCTTTTTACAAGATGAATTTATTCAAGGAATCTCACTAGTCGAAGGTCAAGAAAGAGGGATTTACAAAGATCTTTTAATGAGGCTTGCCGGACTTATTCACGAGACTCCCAGCAAAGTGGGTGGTTTTATTCAAAATGGAATTACGATTTATGCTCTCGTAATTGAAAAAACAGGAGAAGAACAATACCTTTTTACTATTGTGGATTCTCATGGTCTTAATCCCACTGTCTCCTCAACTGATCAGAGTGATTATGATCGTGCCTTTAAGATTTCCTTCAAATCGATCGATGATGCCGCCAGTTTTCTAAGCCTTCATCACCCCCATTCAGGGAATGAATCATTTACGCAGAATTCGGTCAAACTTCTTCCCATACGGGCGACGACTGGAGGGCGACCCTCAGATCTCTTACAAGGTGCCGATGCCTATGCGACAGCCTTGAATACTAGGCGGCAAAAAAATAGGGCTAAAGATCGCACGGTCCTAGAAACTGCCCATCGTTTACCCAAGGAACGCCCCAAAGCGTTAAAATAATAATTTTACAATCTGGCCTCTTGGGCCTTAATTAGTCAATTGACATTTTTACTTTGCTTTCATATAATTGATTATGTTGGGACCCCGGTAAAATCATGTCAACGCAGCTTATCAATCACCAAGGTGACCTAGACGCCATTAAAGCCCTTTTGAAGAAACGATTTCTTCCTGAAAAGGAAATGTTAGAACAATTTTCTCTTCAGCTTGAAAAAATCGACCTTTCTATCAATAAGGCGTTAGAAACATCAGATATTTCATGTAAAAAATTTCTTGAAAAACAACTGGAATTGGTTCACGACCTTGAGGGGCGTTGTCACCACCTTGGCGTAAGACGGGATGTCATCGCCCTCGCCGAGGACGCCGAAACCCTTGCTAATGAAAGCCCCGACTATCCTCAAGACCGCCTTTCTTTCGAGACAAATAAACTGCGGGATAGAATCGATGATTTTATCCAATCTCACAGGCCTTCTAAAACCAACTCGAAATTCCTTCGCTTTGCTAGGGCTTGTTTGGCAAAAGCGGAAAAACGGGAACCAGTTCTTATTCGAGGTAAGAATGGTCGATTAAAAAAGGTAATTTCCATCGAGTCGTTTAAATCCAAAGAAGTGACGCTAGAAATGTTCGATCTAGCTGAAGCTCTCTATGCATTGGCTCAGCTTTTGTATAATGAGCAAATGGATGAGTTTCAGGATAGTTTGAAAAACTCATTTTCTGAAGAGACACGTAAAGAAATCGTGTTCCACCTTTCGATGACGAGAGGGTGTTTAGACGAAGTTCAATCTAAAGAGCAAAGACTTCGTACCATTCAGGGAATATTGGGTTATGCTCATGAGTTGACCGATTATTACATGGACGAATCTCCTTATCCCACCATCGTAGAGATTCATCGCATTTTCAAGGACCTAGATCTTCTTAATCATACAGAAGAATAGGGTCTGTGATTTTTTCTAGGCCAAAGTGTCTTTTCATTTGACTCATGATAAAAAATGTCCCGGTAATCAGTACAATGCCCTTTTCTTCTCTTGCTTTTTCAAGGAAGAGCTCTATTTCAGAATTATCGAGGGGAAAACCGTAATGTTCGATTTCTTCCCTCGTAGCCAACCGGGGGTGGAGGTTTTCTAAATAGTGAAGGGCGCTACTTTCTCTAGCAAGAACGGGCAGCATTTTTTCGAGGTCCTTACTCTTTGAAATGGCAAAGATCGTGAAGACCTTTCTTTCTGGGAAAGTTTGTCTAATTCGCCTGAAGAGGCGCTCAAGCCCGTCGATGTTATGCGCAACATCAAAGATGCAAGTTAACTCATCAATGGTATGAATCTCAAATCGGCAGGGAGGGATCTTCGTCGAGAGTCTAAAATTAGTTTGGGGAAGGATTAACTTTAGAGCTTGCTCTGCAATCGCTTGATTTTCTTCATAATAGCTATCAAATTCTCTGACAAAATGTATGGGGGCATTTTCTAGAAAAGCTTTAGCTAAGACGGGATTTCTTACCGCTCTTGGCCCCAGGACAACGGGCACATTTTCTTTTATGATACCTGCTTTGGATCGTGCTACGTCATCGAGAGTAGGCCCCAAAATTTCAAGGTGATCAGGGGTGATGTTAGTCAATATCGAAACAATGGGCTCTATGATCGCTGTAGCATCCAAGCCTCCTCCCATCCCTACTTCTATGACAGCAAAATCGACCTGTTGTCGTTGAAAATAAAGAAAGGCCATAATTGTCATCACTTCAAAGAAAGTGATCCGTTTAGAAACTTCTAAAATCTCATTAAGTAGAGAAAGAGCATCGGCCTCAGAGATCATCTCTCCATCAATGGTCATTCTTTCTCTAAATGTGCTAATGTGGGGTGAAGTATAAAGAGCTGTTTTATAGCCTTGTGAGGTGAGAGTCGTGGCAATCATTGTGCTCACACTCCCCTTCCCATTGGTCCCACTAACGTGTATTGTCTTAAATTGCTTTGAGGGATGCCCAAATATCCCGTCGACTTCTCTAATAGATTCGAGAGTAAGATTTGAACCAGATCTTTTCTTAACTTTTAAGTAGGTTTCCATTCAATCTCTCTGAGTCTATTGATTTGCTCTTCATTGGTGTAAGAGATACCTATTTTTAGGTAGGGCTTGGCATCCCCATGAAAATCAGAGCCCCCGGTCATAATGAGATTAAAGTTCTGGGCAAGCTTGACCATTTGTTCATTTTGCGCTTCAGAAAACGCTGCATAATAACATTCCATCCCATCAAACTGATTATTTTGAAGGAGTCCCTTAATGACTGCCTTTTTCTTTAGCAAAATGGGGTGGGCTAATATAGCTTTTCCTTTGGCCTTATGAATCACTTCAATTGTCTCGGCAGGAGAAAACATTCTGCCGGACACATAGCATTTCTTCGAGTCGCCTATCCAATAATCAAACGCTTCTTGGATGGAGGAGACCACTCCTTTATCGATGAGTAGCTTAGCAATATGAGGCCTTCCAATTGTTTTTGAACCTAATGCTAAAAGCTCTTCTTCTTCAATCTGAATGCCGTGCTTTTTGAGCTCTTTTATGATACTTAAATTGCGTTCTTTTCTTCTAATTTTATGAGCTTCGCATAAACCTTTTAACCCTGGATCATTAAGGTCAACATTATACCCCAAGATATGTACGGGCATTTCCTGAACCATAGTCGAAAATTCCACTCCGGGAATTAATTCGATGCCATTTTCTTTTGCATATCCAAATAATTCGGGCGTATAAGCCATGATTGAATCGTGATCAGTAATTGAAATTCCTGCTAGGCCGATTTTTTGTGCTTCTTCGATCAATTTTTTTGGGTCATAGGAACCATCCGAACAAGTCGAATGCATATGCAAATCCCATCGTTTTTCATCCATCCTGCGACTCCTCAAATGGAATTTTACGTACTTCTTCTTCTAACTGGATGCCTGTTCTCTCCTTGACAGTCCTTTGGATGAAAGACATCAGCTCGATGATCTCTTTTGCAGTGGCATTCCCGCGATTTTCAATAAAATTTGCGTGAAGGGGCGAGATCGTAGCTCCCCCTATTGTGGTGTTTTTTAAGCCGCATTCATCAATGAGTCTTCCTGCTGAGTGGCCTTCTGGATTGCGAAAGACACACCCACAGTTTTTGGTTTTGTATGGTTGTGTAGCCATCCTGTAGTCGAGGATTTCTTTTTGTTTTTGTTTGGCTTGGGATGATCGGGATAATTGAAACGTAGCACCAGCAATAGCGCCCTCCATTTCATGAAACATCGACCAACGATAAGCAAATTTTAGATCATTTCTCTGCAATAGGTGGGTTTTCCCTTCGCGATCGATGTATTCTACTGTGGCAATTACATCTTTGACTTCTAACCCGTTGGCTCCGGCGTTCATATAAACGGCCCCTCCAACAGTCCCTGGTATTCCTGAGGCAAATTCAAGACCGCTTAGTTCCTTGCGTGAGGCTTGAACCCCTAGAAGGGCAAAACTATATCCAGCCCCCACTCTCACGCTTTCTTCTTGCCATTCGATATCGACGATCTTGTTGAGAATCACTGTGCCGTTGAATCCTCGGTCATCGAAAAGTGTATTTGAGCCTTTACCTAAAACCATGTATCTCTCCTTGGCTCTACTTAATTGAACCAACACTTGAGATAACTCTTCGACGGTTGAGACTACAACAAACTGTTTGGCGACCCCTCCGATCTTGTAAGTGGTATACTCAGAGAGTAGGACATCCTTTAGAAGCTTCATGCACCCTCGTATCTAAAATTGCATGGATAAATTTGCTCGCCTCTAAAGTGGAAAACTTCTTGGAAAGGCGGATGGCTTCATTCAGAATTCCTTTTTCTGAATCGAGTCCCTGCTCACGAGAGAACAGAGCCCAGCGTAAGATCGCAAGGTCAATTTTCGAAATTCGTTCAAGATCATACTCTTTCGATAGCTGCCTAATTTCTTCATCGAGGTGAGGAAGTTTTTCTAGTACCTTGGAGGCAAACTGGTGCGCTTCTTGAACTTTTTGTTTAGAAATCAATAGGAGCTTCATGGTCAATTTAAGATCGTCTGCGTCAGCAAGAAATCCCGTAATCTCTTGACCGTAAAGAAAATGAAGAATGCACTCGTTGAACTTAGTTTTCATTGATTGATCAACCTTAAAAAGTATTAAAGAGGACTATATCATAACGGTAATCAAGATCAAAGAGAGAAAAATTCAATAAATTTATATCCGTTAAACTTTGGCTTGATTATGATCCAAATTTTTGGAGCAATTGCTTTGATAGGGATTTTTTTAGACACTGAAACGAATGGGCTGGACTTCACAGTGCATGAGGCTATCGAGATCGCCATTGAATTAATCGATCTTGAAAGCGGTAAAAGGATCGAGTCCTACAGAACACTTATTCAGATTTCTTCTGAGGCTTTTGGCCGAAGTGACCCTACATCGCTTGCTTTTACAGGAATTACTTTTCAAGAGCTTCAAGAGGGAAAACCTCTTCCCCAAGTACGTAAAGAGATTTTGGAATTGTTTAAAAGACATCATCTCGTTCGAAAAGAGGCTATCTTTATCTGCCAAAACCCCTCTTTCGATAGGATTTTCTTCACAAAAATTGTGCCCACAAGCCTTCAAGAAGAGCATAATTTTCCTTACAACTGGCTTGACCTTGCCTCCATGCATTGGGCAAGAAGCCTAAGAGGCGGTTATCCTATTGAAGAGATTGGCTTGTCAAAAGATATGATCGCAAGGTTCTATGGCTTATCTCCAGAAGAGAGACCCCATAGAGCTGGAAATGGGGTCTCACACCTCGTCGAGTGCTATAACAAAGTAGTTGGCTACAGGGCGCCCTTAGGTTAGAAGAATTTATGAGCAATCTTTAAGGCAACCGCCTAGCTCTGTCATTGCGATTTGTATTTGGTGCGAACTGCATGTCGTCATTTGTGCTATTTTTTTAGCAAAATCTTGATAAATTGGTTTATGTTTTCTTGCTTTTTTCTTCATAATAACCTCTCTTTTGCGTTAGCACAAATCTGATCATACCAGAACCCAATAAATTTGCTACATGCGATTTAGGCCGAAAAACTTATGACAACCTGCTCAATGAGGGTTTTGATTTTGATGTGTCTTTGATATCCTAGGGCAATTTGGCTCGTCAGCCGGTTGATCTTATCAAAAGGTGGGTATTGTTTGGCCTGAAGAAGAATGTCTCGATAGAAAAGCAAAACGAGGTCAATGAACTCTTCCATCTTACAAAGTCCCCCATTTTCGATGGCTTTCTCAATAGGAGAAATCTTTGTAAAGGCAGTGGTGAAGTTTCTTGAGGCGGCTTCTTGCAATAGATGATTCACTTGGGATTGAAATTCAGGGTCGATAGGAGGCCCTTCAGCCCCTTCGTTAAGTGTAATCACCTTACAGCGTGAGACAATCGTGGGAAGCAGCTCGGTCGAATCGGTGGTGGTGAGAATGATCACTGTATGGTCATTTTTATCCTCAAGGGTTTTCAATAGAGCATTGGCATGGATAGGAAGCATGGCCTCACTATCAACAATCAGATAAACTTTGTATTTGCCCTCAAAAGGGGGCATCACCGCATCATCGATAAGCCGTTTAATGTCGGCAATCGAATGCATAGACCGGGCTCCTTCGGGTTTGAAAATAAAGAAGTCGGGGTGGGACCCTTTTTCAAGTTTAATCGCTGTAGTGGGAGAGCTGTATCGCAGGAGGATCTTCTTTGCAAAGTCGACCGCCAAATCGTAGGTTGTGCCACGACTCGTTCCTTCAATGATGAATGGCGAACCGAAGCTCTCATTCTCAATAAGCTTTGGAATTACTTTAGATTGCATGACACGTGGCTTCTAGTTTTTCTAATGCTTCCCGATACACCTCATCAGTCGTTTTTCGTGCATCGAGTACTACAATTCTTTGGGGATGTTTCTTTGCCAAGAGTAGGTAGTTTTCTCGGACCCGCTGGTGAAATGAGAGGTGCTCTTTTTCAAGGCGATCTTTTCCCCTTTTGATGCGCGCCAATCCTTCTTCCGGAGGTATATCGAGATAGAAGGTAATATCAGGAATGAGCCCCCCCGTGGCGAAGAGACAAACCTCTTCAATCTTAGGATCGATCTTTGCTATTTGTCTAGCCCCTCCTTGGTAGGCGAGGGATGAGTCTGTAAATCGATCGCACAAAACGACCATATCTTTTTCTAGAGCTGGTTTGATCAATGTTTCCACGTGGTGAGCTCTATCTGCAAGAAACAAGAGAAGCTCAGCTTTTCCTGCCATTTGGACATCGTGTTTTTCTAAAAGGAGCTCCCTGACCAGCTGTCCGAACGGGGTACCCCCCGGTTCAAACGTCTTAATCACAGAAGCTCCCTTTTCTAGAGTTAAATGGGCGTAGAGCCTATCAATCAAGGTCGATTTTCCCGATCCCTCCCCGCCCTCTACTGTTACAAAGAGTCCCCTCATTTTACTCCTCATCTCCCGGAATCATATCGGGAGTAGTATCCGGAGTCACATCAGTGGCCACAGGAGCTATCTCGGCAATTTCTTCTCCTGTTTCATTCTCCATAGCTTCGATCTTTTGGATAGCCACAAGATAATCTTCATCGCTGAGTTGAACAAGTTTGACACCTTGGGTTGATCTTCCCATGACTCGGATATTTTTCATCGAAGTTCTGAGAGTTTGCCCTGAGTTTGACATCATCAGGACGCTATCTTCATCACGAACAGCAATGACACCCACGACGCTGCCATTTCTCTTATTGGTGATGATCGATCTTACCCCTTTTCCGCCTCGGTTGGTTTGTCTGAAATCGGTCACTTTAGAACGTTTTCCAAATCCGTTTTCACAAACCACTAGAACCGAATGCCCTTCACTGACAATTATCGAAGAGACAACACGGTCCTCTTGTCCTTTCAGCGTTACACCGCGCACTCCACGTGCCGTACGTCCCATGGCGCGAACCATGGCTTGGTCAAACCGGACAGCCATTCCTCCACGAGTAAAGAGCATCACCTGATCACCCTCTCGGACAAGAGAAGCATCGATCACTTCATCTCCCTCATCGATGGTGATTGCATAGACCCCTTTCTTTCTTGGAGAGGAATAACTAGCAAGGTCGGTTTTCTTGATTACGCCTCTTTTTGTAGAGAAAAGGATATGGGCGTTTTCCTCAAAACTTTGAACTCTTAAAACCGCCGCAATTTTCTCGTCTTTTTGCAATCCTTCGATGAGATTCACAAGGGCTTTTCCTTTTGTACGGCGACCTCCCTCAGGAATTTGCCATACTTTTAGCCAATAACATCTTCCAAAGCTTGAGAAAACCAATAGATGATTGTGAGTATTGGCAACGTAAACGTCCTTTAAACCTTCTGATTCTTTTTTGGCATCGAGACCTATCACTCCTTGACCGCCTCGCTTCTGCTCCTTAAAGGTGTCTATAGGCATTCGTTTGATGTAGTCATCGGTGGAAATGGTGATGATCACTGCTTCATTTGTGATCAGATCTTCCATTTCGAAGGTATCTTCTTCAAGAGGAGTGATGACTGTTTTACGCTCCCCTTCTTTTTCAAGTTTTCTTAAGGAATCGAGTTCGTCTTTGATGATTCCTCGGACTTTGAGCTCTGAGGCTAAAATTGCACGGTATTCTTCGATTTTTGCTAGAAGCTCTTTGTATTCTGTCTCGACCTTTTCACGCTCAAGTCCAGTCAACTGGTAGAGTCTCAATTCGAGAACCGCATCTGCTTGTTTGTCAGAGAGAGTGTATTTGGCCACTAAGGCTATTTTTGCTTCAGCACGGTCGCTTGACTTTCTAATTAGGTTGACGATTTCATCTAGATGGTCTAGCGCCTTGAGGTAGCCCTCCAAAATATGGGCTCTTGCCTCTGCCTTTTTGAGCTCAAAACGGGTCCGTCTTCTGACCACTTCAATGCGGTGATCAACCCAAGCAGAAATCATGTGCTTGATGTTCATGGTACGGGGAAGGCCATTTTCAAGAGCGAGCATATTGCAACCGAACGTCACTTGTAAGTCGGTAAATTTGAAGAGCTGATTGATGATCACATCAGCAATCTCTCCCCTCTTCATATCGAGGACAATGCGCATTCCTCCCTTATCCGATTCATCACGAATATCGGAGAGCCCTGTAATGATTTTGTCGTTCACTAAATCAGCAATATGAGTGATTAACATCGCCTTATTGACGTTATAAGGCAATTCATCGATGACGATCTTTTGTCGATCATTTTTATCATCTTCAACGTGCATCACCCCACGAAGTCTCAATTTACCACGTCCGGTGTGGAATGCTTCACGAATTCCAGTGACGCCGCAGATAACCCCACCCGTCGGAAAATCGGGCCCTGGCATCACTTTCATAATCTCTTCAATCGAAGCCTTCGGGTTATCAATGACGATTGTGGTAGCATCGATCAATTCATTGAGGTTATGAGGAGGTATGTTAGTCGCCATACCTACTGCGATCCCTGAAGAACCGTTGCAAAGCAGGTTCGGGAACTTCGAGGGAAAAACAACTGGCTCTTTTTTCGTCTCGTCATAGTTAGCCACATAATCAACGGTCTCTTTATCCAAATCTTCCATCAAAGCAATCGCTGATGCAGTCAGTCTCGCCTCTGTATAACGCATCGCTGCAGGAGGGTCTCCATCAACCGATCCAAAGTTTCCCTGCCCGTTGACAAGCGAATATCTCATCACCCAAGGTTGAGCCATCCGGACAAGTGTTGGATAAATGACTGTCTCTCCGTGTGGGTGAAAATCCCCCGATGTATCACCGGCAATTTTAGCACATTTTCTATGTTTGGCTCCCGGTGTAAGGTTTAATTGCCTCATTGCATAAAGAATTCGTCTTTGTGACGGCTTAAGCCCATCTCGCGCATCAGGAAGTGCCCGTGAAATAATCACAGACATCGAGTACCTAAGATAGCTATCCTTCATTTCTTCTTCGACATTGCGCTCGACAATTGCGCCATCAATGTAGTGATCTTCGCCTTCCATGAATCCCTTCTTAAATATCTAAGTTTTTAACACTAAGAGCGTGACTTTCAATAAAAGTCCGCCGTGGTTTGACTTCTTCTCCCATCAACATGGAGAACATATAATCTGCCGAAGCAGCATCGTGAATCGTGACTTGAATGAGAGTTCTCACTTTTGGATCCATCGTCGTTTCCCAAAGTTGATCAGCATTCATCTCTCCAAGACCCTTATACCTTTGAATTTCAATTCCTTTTCGACCATTTTGTCTGAGATACTCAATGATCTCCTTGAGGGTATAAAGAGGGATTTCTTCGCCGTGTTCTTCGATGATATCGAGGATTTTCCCTTCAGCTTTAACATACTGATCGAGTGTGAATGAAAACTCAGCCAAAACTTCTTCAACACGAGTGAGCACTTCTTGCTCATAAAGGTCAAGATAAGGCAATGACTTTGGTTTAAACATGGCGATCTTTGCATCTCTTTCCTCCTGAGGCAATTCAGGATTGAGCATCTCTTGAAAACGATTTCGCTGGTCATTGGCATCTTCTTCTCTAAGCTGAGCTAACTCCTCTTTAGAATAAACCATGACTGGTTGATCCTTGATCATCACCTGATATTTGGGCAAACGGCCTTCCTCATTACGATGCGAGATAAATTCTCGGAAAGGCACTCCCTTTCTCTCTAGTCCATTGATTAACCCCTCAATACGCAAGATTCCCTCTAAGAGTGATTTTGCTTCAGATACCTCTAAAAAGGTGTTGTGAGAGGCCATTCTAAGATGGATATCGCTGATACCAAGATTGAGAAGGTATTCGTCCATTTCCCTTTCAGAATGGATATACTTTGAGGTTTTCTTTCTCGTCACTCGATAAAGTGGAGGTTGAGCAATATAGACATAGCCATTCTCAATGAGCGCTGGCATGTGTCTATAAAGAAATGTTAATAATAAAGTACGGATATGAGAACCGTCGACATCAGCATCCGTCATCAGGATAATCTTATGGTAACGAAGTTTTTCTAGGTTAAAGCCATCCTTGCCTATTCCGCACCCGAAAGCCGAAATCATTGAGCCAACTTCAGTATTTTGCAAAACTTTTTGCAATCTTGACTTCTCGACGTTCAGAATTTTACCGCGAATCGGTAAAATCGCCTGAAAGCGACGGTCACGGCCACCCTTAGCTGATCCACCCGCTGAATCTCCCTCAACGATATAGATTTCACATTTCGCTGGGTCTCTCTCGGAGCAATCGGTCAATTTCCCTGGAAGCCTTGCACTATCCAGTACTGATTTTCTCTGCGTCAATTCTCTAGCTTTTCTCGCTGCTTCCCGCGCCTGGGCTGCTAGAGCCGCTTTGTCGACGATGATTTTAGCAATAGAGGGGTGTTCTTCAAGATAAGTAGCAAACTCTTCTCCTACGATTTGCTGAGCTGCAGAACCGACATCTCCATTACCGAGCTTTTGCTTAGTTTGTCCCTCAAACTGGGGATTAGGGACCTTTGCAGAGATGATTGCTGCCATTCCCTCACGAACATCATCCCCCGTAATCGGAGTCTTTGCGTTCTTTAAAAGATTATGATTTTTGATATAGGAATTCAATACCCTTGTAAGAGCAGTTGAAAATCCAGTTAGGTGGGTCCCTCCCTGTCTTGTAGCAATGTTGTTGACATAAGAAAAGACTGTTTCAGTATAAGTTTCGTTCCATTGCATCGCAACTTCAAACTCAAGTGTGCCATCGTGAAGCTCTTTAGTCCCCTTGATATAGATGGGGTCTTGGAAGAGCGGAGTCTTTGTTTCATTGAGAAATTGCACAAAGGAGACAATTCCCCCCTCTGCATTGAAGACTGCTTCCGCATGATCGGTGTTTCGCTCATCCTTAAATATAATCTCTAGCCCTTTATTGAGGAAGGCCAGCTCACGGAGACGGTTATAGATTGTTTCATAATCATAGGTAGTAACAGAGAAAATCTGCTCATCAGGAATGAAAGAAACAGTAGTTCCCCTCTTTTTTGATTCTCCTAGCTTCTTTAATGGCGCAACTACCTTTCCTCTGGCAAAAGAAATCGTGTACTCATGTCCACCTTTGCAAACATTGACATCAAGAGCCTTAGATAGAGCGTTTACGCAAGAAACCCCCACGCCATGCAATCCTCCAGAGACCTTATAAGTATCCTTATCGAACTTACCTCCTGCGTGAAGGATGGTCATGACGACCTCTACTGCGGAAACATCGCGTCCTTGCTTTTTGGACTCCTTCTCGTGAGTTTCAATCGGAATTCCTCGTCCATTATCTTCTACGGTAACCCCTCCATTTTTTTCTAGGGTTACTAAGATCCGATCACAATGACCCGCCATCGCTTCATCGATACAGTTATCTACAACTTCGTAAATCAACTGATGCAAACCGTTGATACCAGTATCGCCGATGTACATTCCAGGCCTTTCGCGTACGGCCTGCAAACCCTCTAACACCGTGATTGAGCTAGCATCATATGCTTTGCCTTTCTCTTTTTCTTTCTCTTTATCTTTTTTCTCTGCCATGAGTGTCATGTCCTATCTCTTTCTCACCTTCGGAAGTTAAGTTTTTTCAAATTCAAACTGGGCAGCCTCTTTTTTAATTCATTTTCTAGTCTAACTTTCTCTGTTCCTTGTAAAACACTAAAAAGGGGGGCTGAATCTATTTTAATGGTCAAAAGTCCCTCATGACACTCCATCACTTGGGTCATAGGAGCATACTTCTCCCCTATGATCCTTGACCATTCCTCTCGAATTTGATTGATATTGATTTTCTGACGATTATCAATTTTTTTAAGAACGGCGGTAAGAAGATCTTTTGCCTCCTTTCCCGCAGGAAAAGCTTCAAATTGTCGTATGAACCATGAACGCTTTCTACTCAAAATCCTGCTCTCTTTAAAAGAGTCTCCCATCATATTATTCTAGCGAAAAGGTGTCTAAAATGCTATACTTTTTTCCATCAGCTCAATTACCTATTTGGAGAACATGACAAAAGCAAAATACATCCGAAATGTTGCTATCGTAGCGCACATTGATCACGGCAAAACCACCCTTATTGATGCCCTTCTACAACAAACCCAGACTTTTCGCTCAAACGAAGAAATCCAAGAAAGAGTCATGGATTCTTTTGACCTTGAGAGAGAGCGAGGCATCACTATTTTTGCAAAGCATACGAGCTTGCAATTCGAGGAATATAAAATTAATTTGATCGACACTCCGGGACACGCCGATTTCTCCGCAGAAGTAGAGCGGGTACTCGGAATGGTCAACTCGGTACTACTTCTTGTCGATGCAAACGAAGGGCCCATGCCCCAGACACGGTTTGTCTTATCTCAAGCATTGAAAAAAGGATTAAAGCCGATTGTCGTCCTCAACAAAATCGACCGCCCACACGCAAACCCAGAAAACGCCCTCAATAAAACTTTTGACTTATTTGTTGAGCTTGGGGCTACTGATGAACAACTTGATTTTAAATATGTTTATGCTTCGGGCCTTGGCGGGTTTGCCTTCCTAGAAGAGGGTGATCCCCGGGTCAATATGAGACCTTTATTTGAAGCAATTATAGAGTACGTGCCCGCCCCGTCTGGCGACGAAGACGGCCCTTTCCTTATGCAAGCCCTAACCCTATCTTATAATGACTTTACAGGGCGCTCTGCGACAGGACGGATCCTTCAAGGAAAGATTAAAAAGGGAGACACCATTGCTTGCATCGACAAAGATGGCCATCCCACTAATCATAAAGTGAGTCTTATTGAGGGCTATTCTGGCCTCAAAAAAATCGAGCTTAAAGAGGCCTTTGTTGGTGATATCGTCTCCATTTCAGGCATACCCGAGGTCATGATCGGCGACACCCTCACCCACCCCGATCACTTAGTTCAACTTCCTCCGATCGAACTGGGCGATGTAACGATTTCGATTGAAATCCTCGTCAATGACTCACCTTTTGTGGGACAAGATGGAAAGCATGTGACAATGAATAAGATCCGTGAACGACTCATGCGAGAGAAGCGCTCTAACGTTTCTCTAAAGATCGAAACTGTTGAGGGACGCGAAGATGCCATTCGGGTGTCAGGCCGCGGCGAGCTTCACCTTTCTATTGTGATTGAAACAATGAGACGAGAAGGATTTGAATTTAGCGTTTCCAAGCCCAAGGTTATTCTCAGAGAAATCGACGGGGAAACTTGTGAGCCATTTGAGGTGGCCCATATTGAGGTTCCTGAAGAGTCCTCTGGAATCGTGATTGAGGAACTTGCCCGCCGTAAAGGGGAAATGCGCATGATGTCGACGAATGAGCATAAGATTACGACGCTTGAATTTCTTATCCCCACCCGTGGATTAATGGGATATCGCTCCGAATTTTTAACCGCCACCAAAGGGGAAGGTATTCTCACTTCAGTCTTTGACAGCTTTATGCCTATGAAGGGGGAGATTCCTGGACGCAAACGGGGCTCTCTCATTTCAAACGCTCAGGGCAAATGTACTGGGTATTCTCTCTTTAACCTTCAGGATCGGGGGTCATTCTTTGTCGATCCAACGATCGAAGTTTATGAGGGAATGATCGTAGGTGAGCACAATCGCGCCAATGACCTAGTCATTAACCCCGTCAAGGGAAAGCAATTGACTAACGTTCGAGCCTCGGGTTCTGATGAGAACATTATTTTAGCTCCTCCACGCAAACTCAACCTTGAACAGGCGATCGACTTTATTCAGGATGATGAACTAATTGAGGTCACCCCAAGACACATTCGTTTGAGGAAAATGTACCTCACGGAAGCAGAAAGGAAACGGCCACCAAAAAAATAAGCGATCTTTACTAAACCCTAAAGTTTTTTTTGTTGTTTTCTCTCGCTTTTTTTGCTACGATCGCGGGCTATGAATCAGACAAAATCTAGACATAAAATCGCACAAATGTTTGACCAAATAGCGGTTGAGTATGATCGTACTAACCGCTATTTGTCGCTTGGACAAGACTTCAGATGGCGAAAAAGTCTTAAAAAATATCTCCCCCAAAAAGAGTCCCTCGTAGTAGTCGATCTTGCTTGCGGAACAGGCAATCAAATTGCTGCCATAGATCAGCCTAACATCAAATTTTATGGCATCGACATTTCAAAGGAAATGCTCAAAATCGCAAAAAAGAAACTGGGGGACAATGATCGAATAGAGTTAATGATAGGCTCCGCCCTTCAGATCCCTCTCGATGATGAGGTCGCCGACGCCGTAACCATCTCGTTTGGCATTCGAAATGTTTCTGATCCGGCACGTTGTTTGATGGAGATCCTTCGTGTTTTGAAACCAGGCGGGCGGATCTTGATTTTGGAATTTTCAATTCCTCAGAGTAATTTTGTCCGGTTTTTTTCTGATTTCTATGTTCATAAAATTGTTCCTTGGATGGGCAAGAAAATCACAAAAAAACAGCTCCCCTACACCTACTTATCCGACACCATCGAAGAGTTTTATAGTGGGGAGTCTTTTGTCCAATTGATGGAGGATAATGGTTTTATTCATACCTCTCAAAAAACCATGAACTTTGGTACCGTTTCTCTTTACATTGGAGAAAAACCGCAACACAATAGGTAAAGAATGAGGAGATTGCGCCTTGAAAATCACTTCCCAATCGTTTTATTTAGAGACCGCGGGGCGATAGGCGCTCTTAAAGAAATTGATGGGTCGAAGACAAGTTACTTTGCTTGCGATTTTCCTATTCAAAGAAAGACTCATCTTTGGGATGCTTTCCCCAAAAAATTTCATGTTCAACCTGAGCATGAGGTCATACTGGATGTGCCACATATGGCACACACCCTACCCTCCCCTGTTTACCGGGAAGATACCCCAGACTTTGAAGAGTGGTGTGCAATGGTAGGCGAGTTCAAAAGGCGCAACATTCCCAAAGTGGTCTTTGCCCGAAAAACAACTTTTGTCTTTGATCAACTTCTTGATCCCTTTGAAATCTTCACCATGCTTTATCACAAATGTGGCACCTCGACTCCTTTTGCTTATATCATGGCGCCTCATGTTGCATTCATTGGCGCCACTCCTGAACTATTATTTCATCGTGATGATACTCTATTGAAGAGCGAAGCATTGGCAGGAACGAGACCCATCAGTCAGGCTGCTGATTTATTAAACTCTTCTAAGGATCTACTTGAATTTGAGTTCGTGAAAAAAGATATAGGGTCAAAACTCTATACGATTGCCAAACCGTTTAGTATCGATGAGGAGATTTACCTCAAGAAAACCCCCAATGTTTGCCACTTAAGCTATCCTTTTTCTGTGGAACTTAAGAAAAGATACAGTGACGAATTTCTCATCGATCAAATTCATCCAACTGCCGCAATTTGTGGGTATCCCAAGGAGGAAGCCCTTGAGCTTATCGAAGAATTAGAACCGTTCGATCGAGGATGGTACGCTTCTAGTTTAGGTGAACTCTCCCATGATGAGTCGAGTGTTTTCGTAGGGATTCGCTCCGGACTTATTGTGGAAAATAAATTGCATCTTTTTGCTGGAGCAGGTATCGTTCATTCATCAATCGCTGAAGATGAATGGGATGAACTGAACAGTAAGATGGATTTATGGGGAGTTGGTAGATGTCTGGACCAAGTGTAGAAGAGTTAAATGAGACGCAAGCAAAAGCAATCATCTCTGAGTTGATTAAATGCTCTTGCGACCAGTTTGTCATTTCACCAGGTTCGAGGTCAACGCCGCTTGTCCTTGCTGTTTTGGAAGATCCTATGGCAAAGTCAACTGTTCACTTTGATGAAAGAGGCGCCGCTTTCTATGCTTATGGCCTTGCAAAGGCTACAAGACGTCCTGTATGCGTCATTGTCACCTCAGGTACCGCAGCCGCTAATTTATTGCCTGCTGCCGTCGAGGCAAAAAAAGATGGCGTTCCACTAATCCTACTTACGGCTGATCGCCCCTTTGAACAACATGATTGCTTTTCAAACCAAACAATGAAACAGGTGGGCCTTTTTCAGTTGGCTGTGAAGGATGAAGTGGACATTCCCCCGCCCGGTCTTAATTTGAACATTAAGAGTTTATCGAGGCGTATTGATCAAGCTTGTTACCAAGCAATACAGGCTCCTATGGGTCCTATTCATATTAATGTCATGATTCCTGAGCCGCTTTTTAGTAAAACGAGCAAAAAATCCTTCGATAATCATTTGACTCCACTTCCTGCAACGACTTATACCAGGGGTGAGCTTTCGATTTCTGATGAGGAATTTGAATTTTTAGCGGCACAATTTGCAGGTAAAGAAAGGGGGATCATTATCGTAGGGGAACTTCCCAACGATGAGGAATTGGAACCAATTTTAAACCTCGCCATGAAGTTGCAGTGGCCCCTATTTGCTGATACTGGTTCTGGCTTACGTTCTTTTGGTCGAGATACAACCTTTATCCCTTTTTACAATCACATCTTGCAAACAACCTATTCTAAAGAAAAGCTAATCCCTGAAGCAATTCTCTACTTAGGAGGGACAGTTGTCTCTAAACCTCTCTTAGCATGGGTAAGTTCTGTTCTTTGTAAATTGTTTGTTCATGTGGTGAATTCTCCCTACTCGTATGATTCGATTTTTTCTTTTACGCACCATGTTGAAATGAAGAGCAGTCGTTTTTGCTTGGGGCTCGCTAAGCGAATCAACTCTCGAGAGCCTAGTTATTGGCTAAGTTTATGGAAGGAATATTCCCTTCATATCGAAGAAATTTTAACTGACTTTTTTGAAGAACATGGAACTATCAATGAACCTTACACAGTTTTTTCCTTCATTAAGTTTCTAAGTAACGATACCGATCTCTTTTTTTCGAATAGTTTGCCTATCCGATATGCTGATTCGTTTCTTTTTCCTACCCAAGAGATTGGAACCATTTATAGCAAAAGGGGGCTCAGCGGCATCGATGGGGTTTTAGCTATGGCTGGGGGGCTTTCTACCGGAACAAAAAGACCACTCATTTGTTTGATTGGAGACATGGCTTTTCTCCACGACCTCAATACGTTAGCACTCTTAAAAGAAAAGAATATCCCCGTCACCATCATCCTACTTAATAACGGCGGTGGAGGCATTTTTCATTTCCTTCCCATCGGCACTAAAAAAAGAGAATGCTCCGAATATTGGATCCAAAAACATGAAAGACAGTTTGATAAGTTTGTTCAGGCATTTGATATTCCCTACTTCAAAATAGAAACAAAAAAGCAATATGAAGAGCTCATTTCCTCCTCAGCTGAGTCACGCGGTCTTTGTATAGTCGAGGTGCAAACCGATAGCGGGCAAAACTATCAACTACACTTAGAATTAGAGGAGTATCTAAAAAAAAGGATGATGCGTAGCAAAAAAGAAAAGGAATTGACCTACTTTGCGATGGAAAAAGTTCGATGACAGTAGTCTTTTTTCATGGTTTTTTAGGTGTGCCTGATGATTGGAGCTTTTATGCTGAGCATCTTCGGCGTGAAGGCTACGAAGCGCTAGCCCTTAGTTTGGAAGATTGCGAAGTCGATCGGGTTCCTGAAATCATTCCCCGAGGCGCTCATCTAGTTGGTTATTCCATGGGAGGAAGACTTGCTCTCCATTATAGCTCCTTGAAGCCCGATTGGTTTTCTTCCCTGACTTTGATTTCAACAAATCCCGGCCTTCTTTCAGAAGAGGAAAAAAGGGAACGGATTCTTTGGGAAAAAGAGTGGCTACTCAAAATGGAAACACTAAGCGTAGAGCAATTTGTTCGCGAATGGTACTCACAACCTGCTTTTTTGGGATTTCGCCCCCCTGCCAGGAGATTTCAACAAGATAAGGATTCAATGGTGAAAATCTTTCGAAAATTTTCTATTGCTAATCTTCCCCCGTTATGGGATCATTTGCTACAAAGTCCCTGCCGTGTACAAATGATCTTCGGTGGATTGGATAAAAAATACATGAATTTGAAAAGGAAGATTGAAGAAATCGATACCGACAAACGAATAGTACTTAAGACAATCCTAAACAGATCTCATGCTTTACATTTAAACTCTCCTCATTTCGTTCTAAAACAAATCGCAAAAACCATAAGGAAATAATATGCCCGCCTTCGTAAGAGCCGTATTTGAAGATTATGTAAAGCAGCAGTTTGATGTGGAAGATTGTGTTGCCGTTTGCAATGGCACTTGCGCTCTAATGGCAGCCTTGTATTCATTAGATTTAAAACCCACAGATGAACTGATCCTTAGTCCTTTCACTTTTATAGCCTCAAGCAATGCAATATTGTTTGCAGGGGCAAAGCCTGTTTTCGTGGATATTGACCCTTATACACTACTTCTTGATGCCACAAAAATTGAGGAAGCGATTACGGAAAATACGAAGGCCATCATGCCGATACACCTCTTTGGTCGGATTTGTGATATGGATGCAATCATGGACATTGCCAGACGTTATGACCTGATCGTTATTGAAGATACCGCGCAGGCCTTTGGAGCTAGGGACGAGCGGGGCCGCTATGCAGGGATGATCGGCGACGTGGGAACATTTTCCTTCTATAAGACAAAAAACATTTCTACCTTTGAAGGGGGGATGATTTGCGTCCCTAAACATTCCATATTAGATGCAAGAAAGATCCGTTCTATCTGTGATCACGGGCAAGATGGCAAGTATAATCATGTCTACCTAGGATTTAATTTCCGACTTGCAGAGCCACTCTGTTTAATGGCTTATGAGCAAATGAAACTACATATGCATGGAATACAATCTGAGCTTGGCTTACGAGGCCCTGAATCGGGCCACTACCCAAGAGTGGTTTATGACCAGCCTATCTATAGAGAATTAGGCATCACAGGAGATTGTCCTGTTGCCGAAAGGGTTGCAAGAGAAATTCACGAAGGTATTTTCCAATATGAAACGTGCTAAAATCGGTATTTGCGGCTTTGGTGTAATGGGGAAAAATCATTATCGCCAATTGAAGAAGCTTAACAAAGCAGATATTCCGATTATTTATGACCCCAAGGGGGGAGATTGCAATGGTGATTACACCCAGTTCCTTAAGGATTGCAAAAAGCTTGATGGGCTGATTATCGCCTCTCCCACCAACACCCATGTTGAAAATTGCGTTCATGCTCTTGAGCAAAATCCCCATTTGTTCATTCTTTTAGAAAAGCCGGTCGATACCATCATTGAGAGAGCCCGTACTCTTCTTCCCCATAGTGATCGAATTTTAGTGGGTCACCTCGAGAGATTTAATCCTGTGATCAAAAAAATCAAGTCGCTCATTGACGTAGGGCAAATCGGAAAAATTATCTCGGTAAACTGTAAGCGAGTGGGTAATTCCCCCTCTCGCGAATCGATCAACGTCTATGAAGATCTTACGGTGCATGATATCGATCTTTGTCTCTATCTATTAGCCTCTCAAAGCAAAGAGAGCTCAAATCGAACAAGGAATGTCAATCTATATAAGTCTTATAGCAACATTAATGTAGAATTATGTGACTATTCAACTCTTACGTTTAATTTGGGTGATTGCTTTTGCATTATTGAATCAAGCTGGCTCTATCCATACAAACTAAGACAAATTGAGATTTTGTCAGAATTTGGACAATATCGAGGTAACTTGTTCGAGCAAACCCTACTTTTTTGCAATAAGGGCGGAGAAGAAGTTTCGATCCAAGTCGAAAATCAGGCCCCCTTGGAGGGTGAACTTGAGCATTTTCTCTCCTGCATTGATGACCAATCTTTTCCGAATGTCACCGTCCAGGATTCCATAAATACCCTTCAATTTTTCCAGTAATACCCAATTAAAGGAGCCGCTATGCAACAATGTTCTGTACCCACCTACCCTTGGGAAGAAGTTGGACAATTTGATGAAATCCTTTACCATAAGTTTGATGGAGTTGCTAAAATCACCATCAACCGTCCTCAGGTAAGAAACGCCTTTACCCCACATACAGTCGAAGAAATGCGCCGCGCTCTTTATGATGCAAGAATGGACGACACCATCGGAGTCATCATATTGACTGGTGCAGGAAACTTGGCATTTTGTTCAGGGGGGGACCAATCTGTTAGAGGAAATGCTGGCTATAAAGGTAATGAGGGGCGAGAGTTCCTTAATGTTCTCGATTTTCAAAGAGAAATCCGAACTTGTCCCAAGCCAGTGATTGCCATGGTTGCAGGATATGCGATTGGTGGAGGGCATGTTCTCCATGTTGTATGTGATCTTACTATTGCAAGCCAAAATGCGATTTTTGGCCAAGTGGGTCCCAAAGTGGGCTCTTTTGATGGAGGCTTTGGCTCAAGCTATTTAGCCCGCATTGTGGGACAAAAGAAGGCTCGGGAAATTTGGTTTTTATGTAGACAATATTCTGCCACTGAGGCACTTCAAATGGGTCTAGTCAACGCTGTTGTTCCCCTCGATAAACTTGAGGAGACCACCATGCAATGGGCTCAGGAAATGCTTAACCATTCACCGATGGCCCTTCGCTGTATAAAAGCAGCAATGAATGCTGACTGTGATGGACAAACAGGCCTTCAGCAGCTTGCTGGGGATGCAACAATGCTCTACTACATGACCGAAGAGGCACAAGAAGGTCGAAATGCCTTTTTAGAGAAAAGAAAACCCAACTTTCATAAATTCCCCAAAAGGGCTTAAGAGGGTACCATGATCTCGCCAAAAATCTGGATTCAAGCGGCAAGACCAAAAACACTACCTTTCGGATTAGCTCCTGTTTGTGTTGGTTCCGCACTCAGTTATCATGAGGGTTTTTTCTCCTGGATGACGTTTTTTCTTTGTTTTTTTTCAGCTCTTTTTCTCCAAATTGGGGCCAATTATGCCAATGATGTTTATGACTACGAAAATGGAGCTGATCGGCAAAATCGTATAGGACCTGTTCGAGCCGTTGCCTCTGGAGCTTTAACTACTCGGGCGATGAAAATCGGGATGGTAACTGTATTTTCCCTTGCATTTCTTTTTGCTTCCCCATTGATCTGGAGGGAAGGAGCTATTTTAGCTTTAGTTTTTCTTTGCGTAGTTATGATTGCCATTAGCTATTCAAAAGGCCCTTCATACCCACGTAAAATGAAGAATTGGTTTTTTCATCGGCGGCATCCGCATATTTCTGCCCCGCTGCATCGCCCCTGTCTTCAACAGGGGGCTGCTTCGCGGTCGGCTGACGCCTGGAAAAAATCTGTGGCGCCGCCTTCAAAAATTCCCAATTCTTCATTTTACGTAGGTATGCCTTTGGCCTATCTTGGACTCGGTGAGCTTACCAACTTGATCTTCATGGCAGCTCTCCCCACTCAAATCATGTATTACATGCAAACGCATCAATTCAGCTTTGCCCCATTTTGGTTAGGAATTTGCTTGGGCGGAATGACCTCTGCCGTATTATGCATGAACAACCTGCGCGATGAAATCTCTGATAAAGTGGCTTACAAGGGGACTTTAGTTGTTAGGTTCGGACAAAAATTTGGTAAAACCCTTTTTGCCATTCTTACACTTTATCCATTGATTCTTCCTTGGCTGCTCGTCTACTTCTATTGTTTACCACTGGGAGTTGGTGGAGTCTTCCTCCTTATCTTTCCCGCTCTCCACCTGGTACGTGCGACATTTTCTTCTACAAAACCTCAAGAGTTCTTGGCAATTTTTAGCAAAGTAGCCCTCCTCGCCCTCGTTTATATTATAGCTCTTTCTTATGGACTATTGGTATGAGGATCATTGATTTTGAGTTAAGGCTCTCTACTCGGAATCTAAAAGAGTGGGGGATAAAAAAGAGCCTGCTCATCCGCCTAATGGACGAACATGGGGCCGTAGGCTTTGGTGAGATTGCTCCCCTCCCTGGACGAAGCATTGAAACCTTTGACGAAGTGCAAAAGACAACCATAGAAATGGGAAAGGGGTTACTTAAAGGGAATTTTCAATTATTTCCCCTTCCCCCTTCTATACTCTTCGGGTTTTCATCCGCTTTAAATGATCTAGCGGAAAGACCGGCGTCCAGCTCATTCACAATGACCCATCTTTCCTTTGAAAATGAGCCTCCACTCGATCGATTTCTGCATGTGAAAATCAAAGCTTCCCCTTCAGTTGAAGAAACAGAAGAGAGAATCCGTGGATGGCTTAAGTTCGGCGCTAAAGTAAGGGTCGATATCAATGAGAAATGGGACTTAGGGGAATTGATCGCTTTTGTCAATCGGTTTGAGATGGGAGAACTTCTCTATGTTGAGGATCCGGTACCCTTTCGATTGTTAGACTATTTTGCAAGTCAAACCCATGTCTCCATTGCCATCGATAAAACCTTAGGCATTGTTCCCCTAGACATCATTTTAGCAAAAAAATCAGTGACTCATCTGATCATTAAACCCACATTGATTGGCGGGCAAAGGCAATGCTATGAAATTGCAGCCAAAGCCATACAGGCAAATAAACAAGTCGTTTATTCCTCTGCCATGGAAGGCTTGGTAGGTCTTTCTCATATTGTTCGCATGGGCGGGGAAAACCCGTTTGGTGTCGACACCCTTAAACGATTCGAAGATAACCCATTGCCTGGTGAAGAATCATTTAACCAAGGAAAATTGAATGACCCTGTGCCCTATTTTGAATGCATGCAAAAATTTTTCTAATGAAGTAGCGATTTATTCCGATGACGGAATCTATACTTATCGACAGCTCAATGACTTGATTGAACAAAATCGCCGAACCGATCAAATCTTCTACGCCTATCAAACAGTTCCCACAATTGCCCATTTTTTCTCCCTATTGAGAAACTCAAAAGTAGCTCTTCCCATCTCATTAAGAGAGCCTTACTTACCCCAGATCGATTTTAGTAAAGTTCCTCAGGGAATCAACACTCTCATCTGCACATCAGGAACGATGGGGGCTCCAAAACTTGCCATGCATGGCCTTGAAGAGCATCTTTATGCAGCTCAACATCCCCATCAAACTCTAGCCCCGGATCCCAGCGACTGCTTCCTCCTTTCCCTTCCCTACAACTTTATTGGAGGGATGTCGATTCTCTTTCGGGCCTTTTCTTCTGGGGCCTCAATCGTCATTGGAGAAACCCACAAACACCGTGCAACTCGTGTTGTATTTGTTCCCACCCAACTCAAACGTTTTCTCGCTTTAGATCATCGTCTTCATTTCCCCCACCTAAAGGTGGTCCTATTGGGAGGAACCCTCATCCCTAAAAAGATCTGCGATGATGCCTTTGATCAGGGCATTCCTCTCGTCCTCAGTTATGGACTTACTGAAACATCTGGCTCTTTCTCGTCAGCGCGATACAATAAAGAGGAAGGGGTTCACGTAGGCAAGCCACTCGAAGGGCGACAACTTAAAATCGATCAAGACCAAGTGATCTGGGTTAAAGGAAAAACACTCTTTCGGGGTTATTTTGACCAAGAATCCCCCTTCAAAGAGGGTTGGTTCAAAACGGGCGATTTAGGAAAGCAAGGCAGGTATGGGTTAGAAATTTTGGGAAGACGCGACAAAGTCATCATTTCAGGGGGCGAAAATATTTCTCTCGATGACCTTGAAATGGAGTTTCTTAAAATCCCAGAAGTAGCTAGTGCTAGTCTAACATGGCGTCCTTGCGAAGAATTCGGCGCAAGACCTGTGGCTCATCTATTCCTCTCAGCTCCCATAAAAATCGAAGCCATTCGAGAGATCCTAGAAAAACAGTTGCCTCGGTTTAAAGTTCCCAACTATTCGGACATTCATGTAAATTGACGTACATGAGAAGATCTGTACGCCATCGCGGGCATAGCAAATGGATTCTGAAGCATCTATTCTCCCTGCACAGAACAGGAAAAGCCGGGGTTGCTCCTGAAAAAGGGGTTGAATACCGCAGATTGTCTGAAATGCCGTTAAATGAACTTTTTCGCCATTACAAGACCTCTGAAAATGGATTGCATGAGAGGGACATAGATCGGCTAAGAAAAAAGTGGGGGCAAAATGAGATCATTTCGGATAAGCCTCATCCTTGGTACACTACGTTATTTCACAATTTTTCCAACCCTTTCGTACTCCTTCTCCTTGCACTCAGCGGAATTTCTTTTATCCTCCATAATTACCAAACGGTAACGATCATTTTAGTGATGGTCTTTTTGGGGGTCATCATGCGTTTCATTCAAGAGATGCGCTCTGAAAAAGCCTTTTCTCATCTGAAATCCCTTGTCACTACGAAAGCAACGGTAATTCGCGACAATGAACAAGAGACTCCCCTTGAAAATTTGGTGCCAGGAGATATCGTCACTCTCTCTGCGGGAGACATGATCCCTGCTGATCTTAGGATTATCTCAGCGCATGAGTTATTTATCAGTCAATCCTCCTTTACTGGCGAAGCCTTTGGAATTGAAAAATGCGGTGAGGGAGCCACTTTAACTGCCACAGGAAAAAGAGTTTTTGATCTTCCAAACATTTGTCTAATGGGAACAAACGTAGTTAGTGGAATTGCTAAAGGTATCGTCATTCAAACAGGACGCAATACTTATCTAGCCTCTATTGCCGAAGCCATTGTTCATAAGCACCCCCTTACAAATTTTGACATAGGTATAAATAAAGTCAGTTGGCTATTAATCCAGATAATGGCCTGTATGACACCCGTTGTATTTGTGATCAACGGCCTTGACAAAGGCGACTGGTTCACATCGCTTTTGTTCTCTCTCTCAGTTGCTGTGGGGCTCACTCCAGAAATGCTTCCTATGATTGTGACAGCCACCCTAGCTCAGGGAGCTCTTCGAATGTCTAAGAGCAAAGTGATTGTGAAACAACTCAGCAGCATCCAAAATTTTGGGGCCATTGATATCTTGTGTACGGATAAAACAGGGACTCTCACCCAAGATCAAGTGGTGTTAGAAAGGTACATCAACTTAGAAGGAGATGATGACGAGCAAGTTCTTCAATATGCATTTCTTAATAGCACCTACCAATCAGGATTGAAAAACCTACTTGATCAAGCGATTCTAAAGCATCCTTTTACTCACAATGAAACATCCGTTTATACAAAAGTTGATGAGATCCCCTTTGATTTTACCCGAAAAAGGATGTCTGTTATCGTATCCAAAGGGAAGGAATCAAACCTCCTCATCATGAAGGGAGCCTTTTATTCTGTAGCCAGTGTGGTTACAAAGGTCAGAAAAGGCGGTATCGATCTTGCTCTTTCAGAAGACCAAATGACGAATGCTCTCCAGTTACAAAAGCAAATCAATAACCAAGGTATGAGAACTCTTGCTTGTGCAATCAAGGAGGTTCCTATTAAGCAAGAATACCATGTGCAAGATGAAGAAGGGATGACCTTGGTCGGAATCTTGACCTTTTTGGACCCTCCAAAACTGACATCAGAGCAAGCAATCAAAGCCTTGATGCAATACGGGGTGAACATCAAAGTATTAACGGGCGATGATGCACTTGTCACAAAAAAGGTCTGTGAATGGGTAAAGCTTTCCTCCCAAAGATTAGTTACAGGTCAAGAATTCAGCCAATGGAATGAAGAAGAGAAAGAAAATGCCGTTGAAACCGCAGGTATTTTTGCGGAATTGGCCCCCCTTCAAAAAGCAGAGATCGTTGCACTTCTAAGAAAACAAGGTCATAGCGTTGGATTTTTAGGAGACGGAATTAATGATGCAGCAGCCCTTAGGGAAGCCGATGTGGGAATTTCCGTTGACAGTGCTGTCGACATAGCTAAGGAATCCTCCGACATTGTGATGCTTGAAAAAGACCTCATGTTCCTCAAACAAGGCGTTATAGAAGGAAGAAAGACCTTTGCCAATACTTTAAAGTACATCAAAATGGCGATTAGTTCGAATTTTGGAAACGTTTTCAGTATCCTCGGAGCCTCTTTACTCTTTCCTTTCTTACCTATGCTTCCCCTTCAAATTCTAACTCAAAACCTCCTTTACGACCTCTCTCAATTGGCCATACCCTTCGATCGAGTCGACTCAGATTTTATAGAGAAGCCTAAAAGTTGGAACCCCAAAGGCATTTTGAAGTTTATGGTATTTTTGGGGCCACTCAGTTCCATTTTTGACTATTTGACATTTGGCGTCCTCTTCTTTTACTTTGGCGCCAACACGATTGCTTCTCAATCCCTCTTCCAGACGGGGTGGTTTGTTGAAGGACTCTGTTCTCAAGTACTCATTGTGCATATGCTCCGAACCGCGCACCTTCCTTTTATCCAAAGCTTCCCCTCTCCTTTTCTCCTTATATCAACCCTAACTATGATGGCGATTGGAATCTTCCTCCCCTATTCTCACACGGGTCTACTCCTAGGAATGCAACCCTTACCCTTGGAATATTTCTTCTTCCTAGCCCCCATCATTGTCCTGTACATGATTGCGACACAAGTCATGAAATTTTGGTTTATCCGCCGCTTTCAGTTTTGGCTATAAGCCTAAGGCGCCCACGAGGATTTTCTCCTCTGTCTCACGCGAAAGTGCTACATGAGTAAGCACTACTTCAGCAACAAGCCTATCGCTTGTTGTGATTCTATAACTCGCCTTTAAAGATGAATTTCCCAATTCCAACTGTTCCATCTCGACTACAATTTCATCCCCTGCTCTAAGGGGAGAGGAAAAACTACTTCTAGCGTCAACTAGGGGAAAAAGGTGGGTGATTTTTCTTTTCAAGAGGTACTCTTCAAAAAGTTCGCAAGCATACTTGAAAATGTTTGTAAAGTACACGATTCCTGTAGCATCTGTTTCGGAAAGTCTGACTATTCTAGTTTGTTTTATGAGCATGAATTAATTTTATGTAAACTCTGTTTTTTGTAACATCTTATTCTTTACAACTCATCTTCTCTACAATGTTTTTTTTCAAAGATAGAAGGAATTTTTCAGACGAGAACTCATTGTGAAAAAACCTACACTCTCCTATAATCACAAACTTCTCAAAAGACTTATGTGGTGAGAATCTATGGCAAAAAAGGGTTGTAATCGTTCAGCTTCGTCACCCGCAAATCCTGTGGAGTCCAACTTCCATCCACTGCTATTTGATCAAGAAAATTATAACCATGCTGACTTTCTTTTAAGAGAGGGCCAGAAGAAGCTAGCCCAAGGAGATGCTGAAGGAATTAAACTTTTTTCTTTAGCTGCCACCCTCAGCCCCGAAAATCACGAATTATTTTATGAGCAAGGGCTCGCCCTCTTCCGTTTTGCCCAAGACACAGGAGTCAAAAAAACTTTCCTACTAGCGAATAAACATTTTAAAAAGGCCGTTGGACTTAACCCAGAACTCATTTCCGCTTGGGCTGCTTGGGGCAAATCACTCTTCATTCTAGGCCAAGTATTTAAGGAATTTCATTTTTTCCTAGAGGCCAAAGAAAAGTATCTTAACGCTATAAAACTTATGAATGGCACTACAGGCCTTGCACCGGCCCAGATTTCGTGGGATTTTGGCCAAGTATTAGCTCATATTGCCGCACATTCTAACGAATCTTCCGACCTTTGCGAGGCATTGGAAGCCCATTCCGCGGCTGCTGGCTACTATGAAGACTTACCCGTGGCATTTTGGGAAGATTTTGGCGAGATTTCCCTTAAACTAGGTGAACAGATCAATGATGTCCGTCTCTACCTAAAAGCAATCAACTGTCACAAGACTGCGATCAGTAAGTCAAAGTCCCACTTTAAAAGTTGGTACCTATTGGCACATGCCCTCAGCCAGCTCTATACCTTAACTCACGATGAAGACCATTTTTGCCAGGCCAACGAGTGCTTTACCAGTGCTGCAAAGCTTCACCCACAAAACGAGACGATTTGGTACAGTTGGGCGCAGCTCTTACTCGAATCAGGAATCCGCATTTCGGACACAAAACGGCTCCATTCTTGCATTGAAAAATGCCATAGAGCCCACGCCTGTAAACAAAATCAACAGAGAGTGATGGAAACCTGGGCAATTGCACTTGCAACCCTAGGATGCATCTCTGACCGACTTGAGCTGATTTTTGAAGCAAACAATAAAGTCATGGAAGCCATCGATCAATTCTCTCCAACCCCTTATCTTTTACATGCAGAAGGGCGAGTCCAGTTTGCATTTGGCAAGTACTATAAGGACCTCGACTATTACTACCTAGCCATTGAAAAGTTTCAAGAAGGTTTGTCGATTGATCGATCAAAAGACTTTCTCTGGTACCATTTAGGACACACCTATGCCCTCCTTGCTGAAGAAGAGAATGACCCCTCACTCTACGAAAGAGCCGGCAAATTCTTCATCAAGGCGATTTCTCTTAGCTGCAATAGCCTTTACTACTACGAGTATGCCTGCATTTTGACAGCTCTGGCTGAAAGTGGCCAAAATAAAGGAGCCTTAGAACAAGCCCTTATCCGCTTTGAACAGGCATTTAACCTACAGAGAAACGCAGTTTATTTACACCCACACTGGCTCTATAAGTATGCCATGGCCTTGGATCTGATGGGAGACCTCGCAGATGAAGACCACTTTTACATCAAAGCGATAGAGATTTTAAAGAGAGTGCTAACCTTAGATCCTGATTATCCTGATATTCATTACAAAATTGCTTACGTCTACTCTCACCTAGGGGAACTTGTCGAAAGCGTTGAAATCTTTGAAAGAGCTTCCTCACACTACAAAATTGCCTACCAATCAAATGAGGAAAACGAACTCTTGATCCTCGATTGGGCCCTTTCCCTAATTAACTTGTCCCAAATCACACCGGACGCCTCTTTGCGCGAACAAAGTCTTCGCGAAGCCGAGTATAAATTGGTCCAATCAGCCAAACTGGGGAATGTTGAGGCCTATTACCACTTAGCTTGCCTCTATTCTCTTACAGTGCAACTAGAAAAATCCATCTACTTTCTTGAAAAGGCCGAAGCCTTTGATGCTTTGCCCGCCTTAGATGACGTCCTCAGCGATGACTGGCTTGAAAACCTAAGAAATACCGAGGTTTTCCAAGCATTCATCTCTCACCTCTAATCTTGACCTCTAAAATAGTTTAGCTCAAATTTTTGAATTCCTTTGGGGATAATCTCTTTTGTGGTATAGTTCCCCCAAGACCAAGCTAAAATAGGATTCCGATGGATAAACGATCTTTGATTTTCATTTTTGTCATGACGACGGTATTTCTTCTCATGAACAACTATTGGTTCGATCGCAAAATTGAAAGCAATGCCCCCTCTCAGACACAAGTAGAGCAAGTCGTCGAGGCCTCAAAGCCAGCGCCGGTATTGCCTTTGAATGAAGACTTCTATGTCCTTCAGAATGAAAAACAGCAAGTCGTGTTTTCGACGTTAGAGGGAGCCATTGCCGAAATCAACTTGGTTGTGACAGGCGATATCGAAAAGATTGGCGTTGATCAACAGATTGCTGAGAAATCCCCGCAAAATGCTTACTTTCCTAACTTCCCTTACCACATTGTCGATGCCTCAGGAAAAGAGACCCTCCAAAACCCCACTTTTGGCGGACACACCCCTTTACTGCGTCGAAGTCTAAAAAATGAAAAAGGCGAGCTTACCTTCCGTATGCAGCCCTCCTTCTATGCAACAGCCCTACTTCAAGAAGAACATCACCAAACTACCCCTTTTGAAGTTGTTCGATTTTCGGAAGACACCATTGAATTTATAAGCAAAAGCCAAGACCGCACGATTCATAAGACCTACCATCTCTCTAAAGAAGCCCCCTATTCCATCGAACTTGAGCTTCAAGTAGAGGGCAATGCCGGTGGGTTGTGGCTCTCTTCAGGGATTACAGAGGTTGATTTGATGAATGGGGTATATTCTCCCCTCATGCAATACAACAGTCTAGAAGGGAAGAAGCATAAATTAAAGAAGATCTCTCTTCCCAGCGGTCCTGTTACCTATGACTCTGTGAGACCCATTTGGAGCGGGATTTCGAATGGTTTTTTTGGATTAATCATCGATTCGCTTTCTACTCAATCAATGGGTATGAAGACTGAGAAAATTGATGGGGAAGAGGCTGTTACCCGTTTAAGCCTCATTGATCCTGACTATAAGACCTACCCTGCAAAAAAATTTCCCGGTTATGAGATTTTGACTCCTTACAAAATGAGTTCTCAATCGATGAAATACTTGATCTATGCAGGCCCCTTCGATAAGAAAGTTTTATCTAGTGTCGATCAAGCCTTATCCCAAAATGGAACCAATGATGAACTCGCTAGTGCCATGTCATATTCGAGCTGGCTCTCATCAGTGATCGACCCCTTCGCCAAGTTCCTTTCGATTTTCCTCAATATGTTCTATTCACTTACTCGTTCTTGGGGATTCTCGATCATTTTGCTCACCCTCTTATTACGTGTTTTAGTCTACCCCCTCAACCAATGGGCCCTTAAATCACAAAAGCGCATGCAAGAAATTGCCCCCAAACAAAAGGCAATTCAAGACAAGTACAAGAGCGATCCTAAGAGAATGCAGATGGAAATGGCGATGCTCTATCGCAATGAAAGGGTTAATCCTTTCATGGGTTGCCTCCCCATGCTCCTTCAGTTTCCCTTTTTGATCGGAATGTACCAATTGCTTCAGTCTAACTATGCATTGCGTGGAGCTAGCTTTGTTCCTGGTTGGATTGAAAATCTAGCTGCACCCGATGTGCTCTTTAGCTGGGGCACTCCTCTACCCTTCCTTGGAAGCAATTTTCACCTCCTCCCCCTCATTTTAGGGGCCTTGACCTATGTTCAAGGAAAAATGAATAGCTGGATGCAAGAACAAAAGGGTGAGCTGACAGATCAACAGAAGCAGATGAACAGCATGGCCACCATATTACCGATCGTGATGATTTTCATCTTTTACAATATGGCTTCGGGATTGAATATCTACTGGATCTTCTCCTCTTTGTTCGGTATTGTACAGCAGTGGTTTGTTATGAGAGTGGCAAACAAAAAAACCAAAACTAAGAAGGCCCGTTAATAAGAAACTTATTATTCGGATAGGTTCAAGAATGCAGGCATGGGAAGAATTTCTCATAGAATTGGAAAAGTCTTTTGGGAAGGAGACGATTGATAAATGGCTCCGAACTCTCAAAATTCAACGCTTTGACGCCTGCAATCTCCATTTAGAGCCGACGGATTCGTTTCAGGTCATGTGGATAGAGGAGCACATCCTCCCGATAGCCAAAAAGAAATTTCGCAATAATAACGGCCATCAGATTCATATCCACCTGCAGGTCATTGAAAAAAAACGTGGCGAGCCCGACTTTTCTGAACCGGTAATTTCTTTCCTCAAGTTTGAAAGTGATGTCATCTACCCCCATTGCACCTTTGAACAATATGCATGGTCAAAGAACAATGAAATGACCTACAAAATTTTGTGTAATTTAATTGATAGTAGCGACTCAAATCGTCCCAATCCAATTTACATCCATGGCCCTCCGGGAACGGGAAAAACTCACCTTTTAATGGCCGCAGCCAATCACCTCATTATCCGTGGATTAAAAGTCTTTTTTGTGAAGGCAGAAACGTTTACTCAACATGTCGTCAATGCCATCCGATCATCAAAAATGCAAAGCTTTAGACAACAATACCGAAGTTGCGATGTTCTCATCATCGATGATGTTGATGTATTTGGTCGAAAGGCTGCTACTCAAGAGGAATTCTTTCATACATTCAATACTCTCCATACTGCAGGAAAGCAAATCATATTGAGCTCACGATCACCCCCTAGACACCTTGAATACATCGAAGAGAGATTGATTAGCCGCTTTGAATGGGGGATATCACTCCCGCTCGAGAAATCATTTGATCAGGCGATCCTTTCTCAGATTTTAGAAATGCGGAGTCACCTCTACAAATCAGAAATCAACAAAGTGCTCAGCAACTACCTATTGAAGAATTTTTCAAGTCCGGCAGCTCTCAGTAGAGCCTTAGAGTATTTGCAAAGTCACATGGAGGCCCCTCTACAGGTTTTGGAACTCTCCCATGTTGAACCTATTTTAAAAAAACTTGCCGACGTGGAGCAAAAGCAACTTCTCAACCCAGAGCGTATTTTAGATTCGGTCGCTCTCGCCTTCGGAATTCGAAAAGAAGATATCCTCTCCAAATCACAAACAAGAGATGCTGTCCTCCCCAGAAAAATTGCCATGTATCTCTTAAGAAAGGAGCTTAAGCTCCCCTACATGAAGATAGGTGATCTCTTTGGTCGCGATCATTCAACAGTCATGTCTTCGATCAAGCAAATCAAAGAAGAGCTCGATGCTAATAACCCTGATATCGCTTACTACTTCAATCAACTCAGAAGCTCACTGATGAATTAGCTCTATTGACAATCAAGGAAACTTACTTTATCATTCCTTCAAATGATCATAACTTAAGGTCAATCCCATGAAACTTATTTCGTTATCCCTAGCATTATTAGCCGCCACCCAAATCTATGCAGCCGCCCCTTCGATCACCTCTTCGATCGATGAATCAGCAATGCTCGCAGAGGACGGTTCCTCTTCAATTTACGACGCTAATTATTCAAGACGATTTATTCCCTACATTAAGCTAGGACCTGGAGTTACTAACCTAGGACAATACAACACTGTGATGCCTGGGCTCGGCCTTGGGTTTCGCTCTGAGAGCAATACCAGCGCTGTTGACTGTTCTTTTTCAGGGGCATTTGTAGAGACCAAAGATAACGAATCGATCTTTCACTTCTTTGGTCCAAAACTCCTCTACCTCAAATATCTAAATTCCCACTCTCCAAGTGCACTCTATGTAGGATTTGGATCAGCCTGGTCATCGATTCAAAATGGGGTGACTAAACAAGAATTCAATGGTCTTTCAGGGGTTATTTCTGCGGGTATTGAAAGAAACAGAAGCTCTCGCATTAGGCAAATTTTTCAGGTTGATGTCAACCAGCCTCTACTTGCATTGAGAGCGGGCACTCTTTTACCAACGCCCACATTAGAAGCTTCTTTTTCTTTAGGTTTCTAATGAAACTAAAAGCGATCATCCTGAATATACTTTGTGCCACTTCTCTTATAGAGCTGGCTGCTTTGCCTGACCAAAAACTCCATCTATGTACCGTAGTTAGCTTCCAAAACCAATCGCTCGACCTTCTTCGATCGAGCGCATTAAGCCATGGAATGGATCTAGAAGTTATTGGTTTAGAACGGCCTCTCAAAAACGGGTTTACTAAACTCTATAGAATCCAGGAATATTTGAAGACCCTTCCTGATAGCGATATCGTTCTTTATGTTGATGCGTTTAATACCCTAATTTTAGGAACCGAAGAAGAACTCTTAGAACATTATAGAACTTTGAATACTCCGTGCATTTTTTCAGCAGAAAAAGCGCTCACACCAAAGGATTCTTTAGCAGGGTTAAGGATCAAATACCCTTCTTCCGATTCATCCTTCAAATACCTCGATTCAGGAGCTTATATGGGGCGTGTGGGCTTTCTCAAGCTTATGATTGATGAGGTCATTTCGAATCATTATCAGATCCCCCTTAGACAATATCTAGAATTGCAAAATGACCAACTGCATTTGCATAGATACTATGCTCAAAATCCCACCTTAATCAAACTTGATACAAGGAACGCACTCTTTCTTACCCTATCTAATTTAAAGCCTGAGGAAGTCGCCATTAATGAGGTTGAGAAAAGCATCACCGTCGTCGAGACAACCAATAAGCCTTTAGTGATACACCGAAAGGAGTCTGGTGAACCTCTCTATGAAGAAATTGCCAAGTGGTTTTAGAAAGCTTTAAAGAACCAATCCGTACCCATAATAAGTAATCGCTAAACCGATCGCCAATTCAGCCACACCAGTGATAACGCGTAGGGGATCTCTTTTAAGAGCACCTGAAACATCTTCGAGCTTTATCTGAGCGCAAATACCTACCAATCCTATGCGGTTCGTTGGTAGGCGTTGAATAGTTTCTACAGCAATGCCCCCTAATCTTTCATAATAGTCCAGTTCGCTTTGACCAATTAAGGGGTTCAATCTTTTTGCTGTCTCTGCCACTCCATCCCTCTGAAAAATATCTCCTTCCTCGATTTCAGATTTTCTATATACAAAACGAACCGTGGGAGGACAAACAAAATTTAGAAATGTGTAGATGAGTGTAGCTGGAGCAATTACACTAGTATTATTCGTAAAGGCTCTTAAAGCCTTTGGAGTGGAACAAAAAGCCTGCCCTGCAGCATAAACACGTGGCCAACGAAGTTTATCAAAACAAGTAACCTTATCAGAGTCCCTTAAAAGAAAAAATTTACTCTCACCTTGGTGCGTGCCAATCGCTTTAGCAATCTCTGGATCAGCTCCATTTTTTACAATGGACCAATAATGGCCTGGAGTAGTCCCGTGTCTTAGGCACTCAAATCCTGCTATTTTACAAAGCCCTTCTGTCACATGAGAAGAAACGGACAAAGTGAGAATCTGCAACGTGAAATTAATAGATGAATCAAGCGTCATAAATATAAAAAAAATGCCCCTGGATGTCTTAAGGATAACCCGGGGCATATTCTAAGCGCGTGTTAGATTTTAATGTAAGAATCACCAGGCTTTTGATGACCACCACTTTGTGGACGTCCTGGGGCACCAGAGGGAAGCTTTGGTCCATCACGATCTTTATCGTATCGTCCCTCAACAATCTTAGTTGCAATATCTCTCCATCTCTCTACCGCTTCGACGAAAATAGGCGCAAAACGACGAAGTGTTGAAGGATCGGCAGATGCCATTTCAAGGACACAGTGCATCAAAATCAACTCTTCCTTAGTGGCCACCCCAATGCCGCCTCCAGCCATTTGGCCGCCAAGCATAGAGCCTTCTAATAGAGCCTCATAGAGCTGCAATCTAGTTTTTGGGTCCTGTGGAAGTCCATCCAAAATCGGTGAATAAAGATAAAGTCGATCAGAATTAGGCTCATACGTCAAGTGGAGCGAGAACGTATTATCGATCCCAAGTATACAAGTATGGTTTTCATCAAACGCTAAGCCTTCTAGATTCAGCTCTTTGCCAAATTCTTTCAAGTTGTGTTCGGCGTTTTCTAGAGACATTCGCCCTCCTTAGGGATTAACTGTTTTGCTTGCGGCTATGTATATTCAAGAGCCCTCCCACAACCAATTGTGTTTAGCTTCTTTAAAGACCTGCACTAGCAGACCCTATTATACACCCTTTTAGTTTCATTCTCAATAATTAAACTTGCTCATTCATACCAAATTAAGCAATTTTTTTCTATGATTTTTCACAAATTTTGGCTAATTTTAACCTATATGGACCAGAATGACCCTAACAACCATCAGCCTGAAATGTGCTACAAGCCGCTTACGCAAGGCCCGTTAAGTATTAATAACTACTTAGAGTTCTCTATTTTTTCTTCGCAAGCTCAATCCATTTTTTTTCTCCTCTATTCTCCTGATGGGAAAAAGCAAATTCAAAAATTTCCGTTAACAAAAAATAAAGATCAACTATGGTGGGGAGCCATTCCCCTTCCTTCTCCGGAATCAACCTATTCTTATCTGATTGACGATGTAGAGGTTGTAGATCCATTTGCTAAGGCAATTTCTACCTCCAGCGAATGGCTTAACAACCCCCTTTACAGAAGAGGGCAATTTACATTTGACCATTCGTTTAACTGGGAGGGGGTGACGGCCCCCAAGATCAAGCATGAAGAGTTGGTTATCTACGAAATGCATGTAAGGGGCTTTACAGAAGACCCTTCTAGCAAAGTCCTAAGAAGAGGTACCTTTTTGGGAATTATCGAGAAGATTCCCTACTTGAAACAATTAGGTGTGAATGCAATTGAATTGATGCCCATCTTTGAGTTCGATGAGGGAGAACAACAAAAGAATGGGCTGGTAAACTACTGGGGCTACAACTCCACCCATTTTTTTGCCATCATGAAGCGTTTTGCCTCAAATAGTTCAAGACTTGCGGTCATTGTTGAGTTTCAAACTTTGGTTAAAGAGCTTCACAAAGCGGGCATTTTGGTTTTCTTAGATGTTGTTTACAACCACGTTTCGCCGCTAATGAACCTTGAAGCTATTGGACTCAATGAATATTTTTTACTCGATCCAGATGGCACTCACACAAACTATACAGGTTGCGGAAACTCGATCAATGCCAACAGCAACCCTTCTATCAATTTGATCCTCTCCTCGTTACGTTACTTTGTTGAAGAATTTCATGTCGACGGCTTTCGATTTGACTTAGGAGGCGCTCTTGCTAGAGGAAAATCGGGAAAAATTTTGGAACATCCTCCACTTTACCAAGCTATTTTTCAAGATGATATCTTAAAAGATAAATTTTTTACCGCTGAACCTTGGGATGCAGTAGGGACCAATTTAGTAGGAAAACTTGGACATACCAAACTATCGGAGTGGAATGGAGAATATAGATACGCCGCACGCCGATTTCTCAATTTGAATCAACATAATGAGGGGGAATTTGCCAATGCCTTATTGGGCTTCCCCGATCTCTTTGGCAAACTTAAAAACACTCGTCATATCGTCCACTACCCCACATCACATGATGGATTTTCCTTGGCCGATTTAGTATCCTATTCTAAAAAACACAATGAGGCCAACAAAGAAGAAAATCGAGATGGAGATAATTACAATGCTTCAAACAATTGGGGGGTTGAGGGGGCAACATACGATTATCACATTCTTGATCTACGCTTACGGACGAGAAAAAATTTTCACATTGCCAATCTAATGGCAATAGGCATTCCTATGATCACCATGGGCGATGAAAATGGCCTTAGTCATAAAGGAAACAACAATCCTTATTGTCAGGATGGCCCGATCAATTGGTTTAATTGGAAAAATAAATCAGAAGAACAGGCTCTCATTTCAGCACTGTGTGAATTGAGAAAACACCGAGTGCTACCCGCTAAAGAAGTTCACCCCATTGTAAAAGAAAATGGGGTCGTTGTGATTTGCTACGATGATCAGATGATCGTAGCTTTTAACAACCGTCCAGCTTCATTCGACCTGTCTCAAAAACTTCCAGGGATTTGGCTTCCAATATTGTCTTCTGCCAAAACCCCCTCACTTCTTCTTGAGTCCCATTCCTCCCTAATTGCAATTCGCCCTTGATTGGCGTTGTCAAATTTGCTATATTCCACACTTTTGGAGGCATATCCATGCGAAAATTGTTAGGGATTTCACTGATTTTTCTCTTTACAAGTTGTACAACTAGAAATCCCACTTATACACAGCAATTTCATTATCATGACGATGGAGTGCCGAAACCTAAAGTTGCCATGGTCCCCGTTTATGATAAAAGTCATGCTGAAATGCCCTGGAATCTCTCCCATGAATTAACTGAAGCTTTTGAAGAAAAGATCTTTCTTTCTGGGAAATTTTACATGACTACCGACTTTGAAATGTTAGGAGTCAACCGACTCCCCCTTCAAGAAATTAATCCATTTCTTGATGACATAAGCTGGTTGGGGGAAGTCGATACAGGGACTGAATTCATCATTTTCATCGAGTTGGTTCAACACAACCTTACTCCGACAAATGGCGAAAGCGGATTTAAATTATTCCAAACCTACTCTCTAGATGTAGCCATGCGGATTAAAGTGATTGACCTTAGAGAAAAGAAACCCAAGGTGATTCTCCAAGAACTCGTTCAAGGGAACTACTACATTCCCTGGCGTTTTTCCTCCATTGACTACCAAAAAGGTGGCTGGAACAAAAAGGCCTTTGCTCTCTCCCCCATCGGAATGGCCCATGGCAAAATCATTAAACGTATCGCCAAGCAAGTAGAAGATTATATCATGCTGGCAAAGTTACATTAGAGGGGTACAAGGAGAGGCATCCTGGGACAAAATTTCGTAGAAGAATTCGTTGTGTTTCTTACGTTCTTGACCGTTGCAGTAGCAGTCTCCTGGATTGCCTATATTAGGCGCTATTTTGCCCTCCCATTTCGGAAATTTTCTGGACCTGCATTATCCATTAAGGACGTCATCGTTTCATTTTTACTATTTTTCGGTGTCTATCTATTTCTCGGTCCCACGATCATGATCATTCTTCATAAATCACCCTATCTTGCAGAAAGAACCCACGTCCTCGCCTCAGTTGTTCACTTTATTGCTTTTATTCTCACAGTGGTCTGCCTCTTCGTCTATGATTTATTCCAAGATCATTCTACCATGCTAAAGATCTTTAAAGACCCTCAATTTCCTGGCAATCGCTCTCTTAAATATGACGTTCTTCTAGGAGCTTTGACCTGGTTGATTGCTACACCAACCGTAATTTCATTTTCCCAATTAGCCGAAATCCTTACCTCCATGTTTGCAGGCAATCCTGAAACAGACCAAATTGCTGTCGAAGCATTAAAACAGTCTCTCTCATCGCCTATTGCACTGATCACCATTCTCATTTCCATTTTGCTATTTGCCCCCATTCTTGAGGAATATCTTTTTCGAGGTGTTCTTCAATCATGGATCAGGCGCAAAGCTGGACCTATACCTGCAATTTTTATTGCTGCTCTAGCATTTGCTCTTCTTCACTTCTCGCCTAGGCAAGATTGGACAAATATCCCTCTCATTGTCAGTCTATTTACCTTCGGATGTTACCTAGGGTTTGTCTATGAAAAATCCCGTTCTCTCTTTTCACCGATTGTTTTACACGTGACATTCAATTTAATAAGTGTTATGAGAATTATTTTAAACTAGCGATAGTTGGTGGTGGGGAAAGAGGCATGTCTGCACTTTCGATAAGAAGTCACGGAATCTCTGACGTTGGTCTCAAACGGGACAACAACGAGGACGTATTTCGTCTCTTGGAAAAAGAGCGCTTCTTTGTCCTCGCTGATGGCATGGGGGGACACAATGCCGGTGAGGTCGCAGCCTCAAGAGCCGTTGAATATATGTGCTCAGCTATGCAAAGCCTCCTTATCTCCCCTCATTCAACCCTCTCAAGCGATGACTTAAAATCCCATCTTATTGCCCTCGTTGAAAATACCAATCTTTGGGTCCACCACTTAGGTGCCAGTGACCCAGCACTTTTCGGCATGGGCACTACCCTCAGCTCTCTGCTTTTCTTCAATAATAAAATACTTTATTCGCATGTAGGAGATAGCCGCATTTATCGCTTTCGAGATGGGAAACTGACCCAAATCACCAAAGACCAGGTTGTTTCAAGCATTCCCTCCTTTGGAGTCGACGAAGATCTCGCTGTCCAAGAATCGGAAGATCGTATACAATTGGGCAGAAAAATGCTCGCACAAGCAATTGGAACCTCGATTCTGGTAGCTCCGGAAGTGGGTGAAATAGACGCCCAACTGGGAGATCTTTACCTGATTTGTTCTGATGGCCTTTCGGATTGTGTCGAAGACGAAACAATAGAAAGCGTTCTCAAGCATAGCCATTCTCTCGATGATTCGGGAAATGAGCTCATTTTGATGGCCAAGGCTGGCGGCGGGCACGATAACATTACTCTAGTGCTAGTACAAATTGTTTAAGATATTCTTTGATAATAATGCGACAACTCCCCCTCTACCGGAAGTCATCGCCACCATGATGGAAGAGCTTGATGGCATTCCTCGCAATCCCTCTAGCATTACTAGCTATGGACGTGAAGGACGAGCCCGGATTGCAAGCGTAAGACATACCATCGCACAGCGATTTGGCGTTTCCCCCGAAGAAGTCACCTTTACCTCAGGTGCCACCGAAAGTAACCTGATGCTCATCCAAGGATTTTCAAAACTCAAGCCTGGCCATGTGATCACCTCTCAAATTGAACATTCTTGCGTCTTAAGACCCATTGAAGATCTTCCTGGCGAGAAAACCTTCCTCCCCGTCGACGCTTACGGTGCTGTCACCCCTTCCCAAGTCGAAGAAGCGATCAAACCTCACACCTCCTTTATCTTTCTCACAGGTGCTAATAATGAAACCGGTGTCAAAATCGACCTTGATGCCATGTGTCAAATTTCCAAGGATCGAAAAATCCCCCTATTGATTGACGGTGTCGTCCTTCTAGGCAGAGAAAATCTATTTCCCCTCCCCAAAGAAATTGCTGCCATCTCATTTTCCGGACATAAAATTCATGGTCCAAAGGGATCAGGACTCGCCATCATTCGAAAAAAGCACCGCATCCCCCCACTCTTTAAAGGAGGGCACCAGGAACATGATATGCGGGCTGGCACCGAAAATACCCCCGCCATCTTGGGCCTAGGCAAGGCAATCGAAATCATCAACGAATTACACTTTTCTCACATGTGCCTTCTTAGAGAAACCTTTGAAAACAGACTCCGTCAATTGCATATTCCTTTTGAAATCAATGGAGCCGGCCCCAGAGTCCCCAATACTACTAACATTAGCTTTACCGATCAAGATGCTGAACTGATGATGATCAAACTCGATCAAGCTGGCTTGATTGCTAGCGTAGGTTCTGCCTGCTCCGCTGGCACCATCCACACATCTCACGTCTTAAGGGCGATGGGATTTAATAAAAGTCGCATCCAAAGCTCTATTCGCTTTTCTTTCTCCCGACTCAACACCTTAGACGAAGTCGAGAAAGGAGCACAATTACTAAAGTCCGTCCTAGATTGATTCGACTCGAATTTTTTTATCAGCGAGGAGGGGAACTTCTTCCAGGGTGAGACGGAAGTTTCCCACTTTGACCGATTCTTTCTTTTGAGCCGTTCGGCCAAGATATTCTGACATGAGTTCTTCGAGAGTTTCTTCCTTGCCTTCTGGTAAGTTGATCCCTAATAGTCGATTCACTTCGGTCACATTCATCTCTGCTGAAAAGGACCGATTTACTAAAATTTGCGTTCTAGAGGAGATCACTTCGCGGGCTTGTCTGTGATCAAAGATTCGTTCGATAATCGCATCAAGGGTGAGAATGCCCGAAGCTCCTCCATTGTCATTAAGTACAATGGCTAGATGTTGATTATTCCATCGAAATTGCTTGATGATTTGAAGGAGGGAGTTTCTTTCCGTGATAAACCAGGGCGACTTGGCAATGTCTCGGATTTGGGCTTCATCATCGAGACGCAAGAGGTCTCTTGAGTAGATGATGCCGACTACGTTTTCCTCACGAAGATAATAAAGCGGCATGTAGGGAAAATAGGTCTTCTCCAACATCTGCTTTACCTGGATCGCCTTGGTATTGTAAGGTATCATTTTGACTTCTTGAATAGGGATCATCAGCTCAGTGGGGTTTTTCTCTTTGAGCTCAAATACGTTTTGTACAAGTTTATCAAGCTGTTCAGCCTCAGGATTAAAGAGGTGATCATCCTTTCCCTCGATTGCCCTTTGAAGCTCTTCACGGGTCAAATAGTTGTGACTTGCAGGGGGAGATCTAAAAATCCAATCGACTATCTTACAAATCAAGTCAAGGAGCCAAACAAAGGGTGAAAGAAGTTTTGAAGTAAAATAAATAAAAGTAATTCCGATCATAGTGACATGTTCTGCATGACTTCGGGCGGCAAAAAGAGGAATCAACTCAGCAAAGAGCACTACGATAACGATTTGCGAAGCAAGAGCATAATCAGGGTTTAGCCCTAAACTGCTATAGAAAAGACGTGCCGATTCCGATCCAAGTTGGAGGAAAAAATTAACCCCAATCAAAGTAGTACCAAACAAGTAGGTCGGTCTTTGCAAGAGTTTTGAAAGCCAAACGGCTTTTCGATTCCCCTTTGCAACGTAATATTGAAGTCTAACCCGGTTAAATGAGACGATTGCCATCTCCATCATAGCAAAGTAACCTTGCAGAATGATGGCTCCAATTGTAAGTAGAAGGAAGATTTGCCAACTATGCATGGCTTTTTCCTCCCCTTTCCTTAGGTTTCAATTTACGTATATAGACGCGGGTAACACGCGAGGGTGTGGCAGAAAGGACATGAAAAAGGAGTTGATCAGTCACAAACTTAGCCCCACTTTTCGGAATATCACCTAATTTTTCTGTAAGATATCCCCCTACCGTTACCATGTTATCAGCGGTATCAATTCGGACATCGAAGATTTCTTCAAGTTCATGAAGTTCTAATTTTCCACTGGAAATGATGACATCTTCGCTTTGTCTTGTAAAAGGGGCTTGGGTGTCGATTTTATCAGAAATTTGACCTATCACCACTTCTACAATATCTTCCTTGGTCAAAAGACCTGAAGTTTGCCCATACTCATCTACAACGATGGCCATTGTTTCTTTTCTCTCTTGAAATTGACTCAATAATCGATGTGCTGTCAATGTCTCGGGAACAAAGAAGGGCTCTCTAATAAATCGTTTTAAATCAAGTGGTTCATGAATCTCTTTCCTATGAAGAAAAAATAAATCGCTTGTGGCGATACCATAAATCGTATCAACACTCCCTTGAATCACAGGGATTTGACTACATTCTTCATCGATAAAAAGTTTAAGAAGAGCATCTAGGGGATCTCGAATGTCATAAGCAAGGATCTCTTGCCTTGGACGCATAACTTCCTTGACGACAAGTTCATCAATTCTGAGCGAACCATGGATTAGTTTGGCTTCATCGGTCGATACCACTCCTAGCTTTTTAGAAGTTTCGAGAGCATGCACTAATTCATCAATCGAGATCACTTCTTCTCTTTTTAAAAAGAAAAAGATGACCTGTGAAAGTAGTGAGGCAATTTTATTCATGATGACCCGGATGGGGCCAAAAAAGAATCTTGCAGAAACCAAGATGGGAGAGGCAATCTTGGCCATCTTTGCATTCCTCGAAATGGCAATCGATTTGGGGATGGCTTCTCCAAATAGAAGGGTCAATACAAGAGGCAAACCCACATTCATCCACCAATTTGATTCAGAACCAAAAAGGGAAGAAACGAAGTTTTGTATGCAAATGTTGATCGCCACATTGATCATCAAAATTGTGATTAAAAGATCATTGGGACGGTCAAGAAGATTAGCAATAAGCCGGGAGCGCTTTGATGAGGACGTTCTAAAGCTCCTGACTTTCATGGGTGAAAGGGAGAAAAGCGCTGTCTCTGAAGCGGAAAAAAAACCCGATGTCGCAAGAAATAAGCTAAGTCCAACAATAAGAAGTAAAAAAGCCATGAACTGTCTCTTAGTCTAACTCACGGAAAATAATTTTTTTTTGCCCCTCAGGAACTAAGCCAAGTCCGCGCATGAGGGTTTGTTCGATCCATAAGGGATCACTTTGGCTTTCAATTTGTAGTTGTAGATCTTCTCGGATTCTTTGCGCTTCTTTCTTCTGTATAGTCAGCTCTTCAAATCGGGTTTTTAACTCTTCGAAAACAGCGGTCTTTTTCTTATGTGCATGAGAATAAGAGAAAAAAGAGACGAACACAAAGACCAAAACAGGACTCCAAGAAATGACACCTCGAACACAATTACTCTTGAAATGATCTTGCCCAACCATCATCGATACCCCTGATGAGTTCTTTATACCATAGAAAGAACGGCTGAGCCACATAATTTTGATTTTTTTAAATCGACCAAAGCTTCATTGGCTTTCTCAAGAGGATAAGAAACTGTAGTACTTTTGATGGGAATTGAAGTAGCAAGGTCGAAAAACTCTCTCGCGTCTTCTCTGGTTGCATTAGTGACGGTTTTGATGCATTTTTCTTGATAAAGAAGATCATAAGACATTGAAGGAATCGGGGAAGTATGGATAGCGTTGACGGCAAGAAACCCAGATTTTCTAAGCGATTGCAATGCAACTCGAATCAAATCCCCTGACGGTGCAAACATAATAGCTGCATCGAGATTTCGACCTGGGGCAGCCATGGCATCTTCTGCAACAGTAGCTCCTAAGGCAAGGGCCATCTTCCTATGTTCTAGAGACCTTGTGTAGACCTCTACATCGACATCAAAATTCGTAGCAACTTGGATCGTTAAAGAGGCAGCACTCCCAAACCCAAATATACCCAATTTTTGCCCTGGTTTTATTGTAGAAAGTTTGTAAGAGCGGTAACCAACAACACCGGCGCACAAGAGTGGGGCCACTTTAATAGGATCAGGATTCTCTTCTAACTCAACTAGATAATCAATTCTAGCTAATGCGTACTCAGCGTAGCCACCATTACAATGATATCCAGTAAACGTTGCCTGATCACACAAATTTTCGAGGTCCATATTACAATAATAACAGTGACAGCAAGTAGAATGTAGCCAAGGGATCCCCACCAGCAATCCCATTTTAGCACGGTCAACCCCCTCCCCTAGCTGGTCGATGATTCCCACAATTTGATGGCCAGGAATGATCGGGGACTTTATTAGAGGAATCTCGCCTTCGATAATGTGTTTATCCGTTAAACAAATGCCGCAGGCAAGCACTTTGATCCTAACCTCAAGCCGACCAGGCGTAGGTGGCTCCACTTCTTCCATTAAAAGAGGAGAGGATTCTACAGGACCAGGTTTTCTTAATACCTGAGCTCTCATTTAATTGGCCTTAGCTCAAATCCGATCTTGCTTAATGATTGATTGAGATGAGAGATCGAATTTTCAAGCGCCTTCTTCTGTTTCAACACATCACTAATTAATTCGGTCACTTCAGAATCTTCATTTTGGCTTTGCCTTTCTGGTTTACGAAGTTCGAATCGATCAGCCACTTTGAGATTCGTCTCTTGGTTCTCAAGGGCGACTTCATCAAAGACTGCACTGTTAGTTTGTTTCTCCACAGGTCGAAATCGAATAACTTCTCTCTCAGCAGGGTATGAGGGGGCCTTCGTAGTCGTCTGAACTCTATTTTCTTCTTCAGATTCACTCTCATTCGGCTTTAAACTGACCACTACCTTATTCATCAACATGATGGCTTCATAGAGCGGCACCTTTCCCGATTCTACCTGTTCAGCAATTTCATAAGCTTGATTTAGAAAATGCTCGAGTTTTAATTTTTTTTCTGGGCTATCAACATGCCCACTCTCAGGATGGACAGTGACATAATAAGTCGAAAGAAGGATAGTGATCTCCTTCTTCACCTCTTCTTTTCCTAATTTGCCATTTGAAAGTTTGTGCAATAAGTCTATTGACTTATTCAATACAAGCCTCGTTGACTCTGTCATACTTACCTGTTTTCTCATTTTAATAAATTGTTGCATACCATTTTCCTCGCTCACTTAAATGTCCTACTCAAATCATCCATAGATTGCCTAAATTGTTCAATTGCAATCTCAATTGGAATGATTTGCGCTGAAAGTTTAGCCATTAACCAATTCATTTGTGTGAAAAACGTTTCATACTCGTGCAAACTTTTTCTCCCCTGTTCTGTCGTCATCAGCAACGTGACAGGAGATTCGATTGTCGGATTTAAACCTCTCAAATTGCACAAAGCATGCAAGACTCTTCCTGCCTCTCTCGTCGTCAACTGCCCCTGATACACATCTGAAAACAACTTTTCTATCAAATCGATCCCCACAAAAATCGGTTACATGACCGCAACCTAGCAAAAATGGTCAATTTTGTGAAAAATTTTTTTAAATTTCTTCAACTCTTTTCGGAACACTTTTATAAACAAGTGACTTGATCTGTCGATAGTAGACTTTGTCAACCAAACAACGAGTTGTTTTGGATACCCAACTCTCATGATTAAGGTCGATAATATTGAGTGTAGAGAGCAAATTATAGGTCCGACGAATCGCTTCATGAAGCGAAGATGATTGGTAAACAATTTCCTCACCAATCGATTGCTCTTTTTCGAATTCTTTGACCAGGTGATGCATGCGTAAATGGTGTTTTTCCATTTCAATCAAAAGCTGTTCAACCTGGTCGATCGCTTTTTCTTCTTTCACCTCAAAGGCAAGCAGTCTAGTCATAATCGAATCAATCTTTTCAAAATGATCCATCAACTGATAGATACAGTATCGAATTTCATTCTCTGGCTTATCGTGAGTATCAAAGTGTTCTTTAACCACGTTACATCCTTGGGATGGTGATTCCTACTTGTTTCATATACTTACCTTTTCGGTCAGCATAAGTCACGTCACAAGGTTTTGCCCCTTTCAAGAAAAGCACTTGAGCCAATCCCTCATTTGCATAAATTTTTGCCGGAAGAGGCGTCGTATTCGAAATTTCTAAGGTAACATAGCCTTCCCATTCGGGCTCAAAAGGTGTAACGTTGACTATGATCCCACATCTAGCATAAGTCGATTTTCCAATGCAAATAGTAAGCACGTCTTTAGGAATGCGAAAATACTCAACACTCACTGCAAGAGCAAATGAATTGGGAGGGACTATACATTCATCGGCTTCAACATGGATGAATTCATTTTCAGTAAATCCCTTGGGATCAACTAGAGAATAATTGATATTGGTAAACACTTTAAATTGATTTGAAACTCTTAAATCATAGCCGTAGCTCGATAATCCATAGCTAATTACCTTCTTTCCATTTTCCTCTCGCACAAGATGATCAACAAAAGGCTCTATCATCTCATTCTTCTCAGCCATTTCTTTAATCCACGAATCAGGTTGCAGCGACATTCTTCACTCCTTTAACAATGGTTTGTTTTAGTTATAGATGCACAAATAGTTTTTCTGCTATAAGAATTTCATGAGCGGGACTAATTTGAAAGATTCTGATCAAGGATTCGAGCTGAAACTTAGGCCCAAGAGCTTGTCTGAGTTCATTGGGCATGATGATGTCGTCCGTAGACTCAAAGTAATTATTGAGGCGGCCAAAGGACGTAATGAGGCAGTGGGACACATTCTGTTTCATGGCCCACCAGGACTTGGGAAAACAACACTCGCTTCAATTCTTGCCCATGAAATGGGCGCTTCTCTCGTCACTGCATCGGGGCCTGCGTTAGAAAAAGCCGGTGATCTTGCTGGGATATTGACCAACCTTGGCGAAAATGATCTTTTCTTTATCGACGAGATCCATCGAATGTCCAGGACTATGGAGGAATACCTCTATCCAGCAATGGAAGATTTTCATCTCGATTTGATGATTGATTCTGGGGCTAATGCAAGATCTGTCCAAGTTACCCTCAACCATTTTTCCCTGATCGGGGCAACGACAAAAGTAGGCAACCTAACCTCACCCTTACGTTCTAGATTTCCCATTGTGATCCGACTTGAATATTATGACCTACACAATTTGACCGAAATTGTCTTCCGTTCAGCAAAAATATTAGGCTGTGAAACGAGCCGCGAAGCGGCCGAGGCGATTGCTAAACGGGCCCGAGGAACACCACGCATAGCTAACAACATACTCCGATGGGTGCGCGATTATGCTCAGCTGCATAATGGAAATCAGATCGATGTTTCCTGCGTAAGAGAGGCTTGTACTATGATCAAGGTCGATGAGAAAGGCCTCGATGAAATGGATAAAAAAATTCTTGAGATGATCATCGAACTTCATGACGGGGGACCGGTGGGACTCAAGACCATTGCTCAAACATTGGGCGAGGATGAAACAACATTAGCTGAGGTTTATGAACCTTATCTAATTATGCAAGGATTTATCAAACGTGGGCCAAGAGGACGGGAGGTAACAAAATTTGCCTATGAACACTTGGGTTACTAGATTTACTTTTATTGCCATTGCTTTCACGGCTATTCTTCATGCTGCATTTGAGGATGAGCTCTCTTCTATAGAAGCCACCCCTGAAGAAGTGGTTAAGCCAGTATACATAAAAGTCCTCATCTCGGAAAATGTCGATGGAACACTCCTTGACGTTCGAGGTGCTTATAAAGTTTTCAACCCTGAAAACCAAAAACTGCTCAGCTCTGGATTTAGAGGGAAACGTTACTACCTCCAAACCAATAAAGCAGGCCTGAAATGGGGCGAGGGTTACCCAGGGGTGCACCAAATAAAGATTGTTCCTTCAAGCCCCGATTCCACAGTACTCGTTGACGGCATTCAATATAAGGGCAATATCGAGACTTATGATATCAATGCCAAAATCCAAATCGTCAATGAAGTCGATGTTGAAGACTACTTACGCTCCGTTTTATCACAGGAGTTTGCTTGCGAAAAGCATGAGCCGGCCGTCTGCGATGCGATCGCAATTGCATTAAGGACCCATGTCTATAATACCGTAGCTCATTCATTTAATCCCTATTGGGATGTTCGGGCTAAAGATGTCCAATACTTTGGGGAAGCCCAGACAAAAATCAACGATGCAATGGAAAAGGCCGTACTCTCCACTAAAGGGATGATTATGACTCATAAAGAACTCCCCTTTTCGACCACTTGGACAGAACATTGCGGAGGAAAAACTGCAAGTTACGAGGCAATTTTTCGAAAAAAGGGCGATGGACCTGACGGAGTGCTCGTCGGTTATGCACAAAAAGAACGGGCTGATTCCCGATGGAAATGCACCCTCAACAACTCCTACTTGGCCAGACTCCTTAATCTAGAAAAGGTCGAATCAGTCGATGTCTATAAAGATCCCGTCTCAAAAAAAGTCTACGCGATTCGTTTTAACGATAAAAAGCAGTTTAATGAGATGTCTATATTTGAGTTTCAAAAGCTCGTGGGCACATCTCGCATCCTAAGCACCGAATTTAACGTCTCTTTAGTCAAGGACGACCTCTTCTTTGAGGGGTATGGTAAAGGCTCGGGAGTGGGTATTTGCCTCTTTACTGCAGACCAAATGGCCAAAAATGGGACCTCGATGCCCCAAATTCTTGCCGAATTTTACCCGTCGACACATATTGTAAAATTGAGTAAAATGCCTGAGTCATTCAAAAAAGATTAGGAGTATATGTCACATCCAAGGGTTTCCTACCGTAGAGCAAAAGCGATTTCCTCTTCTGCGTTTTTGATAGCCATAGCTTTTCTCCTCTTCACCAACCAATGGTGGCCAGGAGTTTTGCTTGCCATTGGGCTACCACTAGCGATTCGACACTTTCTTCTCGGCAGAATGTACGACATGTTTCTTACCATTGCCATTTTTGGCGGGGGTTTTCTCGTTTCAGGATATGACATAGAATGGGAAGTCCTTGCCCCTGTCATCCTGGTCATTGCCGCAATCTATATGATTGCTAGGGAATTTTTAGACCCAGAGATCAGCACCGAGGCTGAGGATGAAGAAAGCTTGAGCCACGAAATCGATGAATCTTCAAAAAAGTAATACATTGATATTATGAATCTTGTAAGCGCTGACGCTAATAGACTCCTCCTCCATCATGAAGGAATTGATACAGTTTCCTATGAAGTATCAAGGGAACCTTTAGCCCTGAGCACAGAGACTGTTCGTTATTACGAAGGGATCGTCGGGCTCGCAAACTATGTCTACGAGATGGCTGTAAGGCTATTGCAGCTCCTATTTTGCTCTTGGGACAAACCTTGGCCCAAATGGTCTTGGACAACAACAAAACTTGTTAGAGAAGAATTAATACATTTGAAAAAAGAATCTGGCGGCCTAAAATCCCATGAGTTCTTTCGTCATCTAGTTGAAGAGGCCTATCTCCCCTTCTCTTCATCGAAAGATGTCGATCTTGACCTGATTACTTCAGAGCTAGTTCAACGGGGGAATAGAGAATCCCATCAAATTCTCATTCGAAGAACCTACCATGGAGACTTGCTTACTCAGGTCTCGATTATGACCTACATCTCCCCCCAACAGCAAAACGAGATCTGCACTTTTTCTAGAAAAAACCGGGAGATTCAAGAATGGCAACAAAATCGTTTGATTTCAAGACAGATCAAAGAAGAAGGGGCCCTGGTACTCAATTATGCTGATCGTATCGCATTTAAACGAGAAGTAGTGCAGGAAGGAATGGATCTTTGTGGCGTCAAAGTCGTGAGTCAAAATAGCGGGCATCCAGTCGATAGGCTCCTCGATTTTTTTGAAGAGTCAATTTTTGCTCTTCCAAAAAATGGATCTACCTCCGTCTTTTACAACCAAAAAAGTCAGGAACTCGAGCTGCGAGCCGTAGTCTCTCTACCCTCTTATCAAGAACTGAGCGCAAAAGTAGCCACCTTTAATCGAGATCAAGTCCGTCCTCCTGGAAATACAGAGGCTATTTGTAGAGCGGAACTGACGCGAATACGCGGAGACGACCCCAACATTGTCGAAGTGATTCTGGCCATCAAAAAAGTTGATTAGGCTCTTGCGCTCCCTCATTCCTTGCCTTTTTCACATCTACGACCCCTTTTTGGTCGGCAATACGCTCTAATGCCCGATGTAATGCAAGAGGATGATCAACTTGTAAGCGCCAAGGATACAGAATCAAGTCACTCAAATGGTAATCCTTTTCACCTTGGTAATTATTTTGCGCTATCATCCAAGCCACGATGGAAGTCGCTACAGAAACGATATAAAAAGGGGGAAAGAAGCAAATAAGCTTTTGGGTTGTGGGAGATTGTCTCTCATACCAAGGAATAAATCGTTTCATGAATTTTCGATACCAGTGGTCAGGAAGAAGGCTTTTAAAAAAGATATGTATCCCATTCATAGAAGCATCCAAATCAAAATCAAGAGCTTCTCGCAATATTTTTAAGGTATAACTTACACAGTTTTTTTTCATGATAGACACGGAGTGGGCTTTATTTTTCTTATCAGCTTCAACAATAGAAATGACTTTGGCTAACTCCTGGTCACTTACCTCCATTTTAACGTGCCAAAAACGTCTCGAGTTTGTGGGGTAAAAGACGTATTTGTCTGGGGTAGTAATTTTTCCATATCCCGATTTTCGACTTAGGACTTCGAATAGATTGTATTGTTTCACATCGATTAAAGCATCTTGCCCAACGCTTCGTATGTAGCCTTGACGATCTTTTAATACGATATAAGCATGGGTCTTTGTAAACATTGATGGTTTTTTTGGGTCTTTATTGCTAACCGTCCATACTTCCAAAAGATTTCTATTTCCCCATTCCTCAGGGTTTCGTTTTTCATGAGGGATCCAACTTGTATTTAGATAGATATTGTATCGTTGGATTCCATCATAAAAGCAACTGTATTCATTACCCAGCACATAAGAAAGATTAGAATCGAAGAGAAATTTTCCCTCGAATTCATACCTCATTTTGGACTCTTTTAAATCATGCTCTATCGTCATACGATTAAAAGGAATCCAAACCAATCCAAGTTCGTCTAGTTTCACAGGGATAAAAGGTCCATCGGCATAATCGAAAGGAACTTGGAGACGAAGAGCAAACAAATCATGGTGGAGATAGTTTCTGATGATAAAAAGCCAAAAAGCCCTATTCTCTTCTTTTAACAACCATTCAACCGGAACTTTTCCCCCCAGTTTTATGGATAAAGTTTGGGCCCTCAGAAACAATGTTTGTTTTTCCCCTACGCCCTCTTTCCTCGTTACTTTCTTTACATATATATAGTGCTCATCGACAATTCGGCGCACTTCGTGAAATTCTTCGAACTTTAGTTCGTTGATATTAAGCTTCTTGATTACACTAAGCAAATAGTTGGAAATCAGTTCGCAATTCTTTAACTCATCTTCAAGTGAAACAACCAGTTGAGCGACTAATTTAATTTCTTTATCTTGCTCTTTGACTATAAAGGCCACCCCCTCTTCGGAAAGAGACGAAAGAGTAGTCATAAGATGGGTAATCGACTTTCTCACAATTGCCCCCCCCTTTCATTTTCTAACAAATGCTTAAGTTTTTTGACGTCTAAGCAATATTGGTGATGAGGATTTTTCATCAGTTCTGAAAACTGCGAGGGTGTGCAATTTTGCTTTTTGAACACCCTTTTAATAATTCCCAAGGGAAGAATCAATGTTGCGATCCAACGATGTCTTGACATAAGAGGTGCCTTCGGTGCCAACGGCTTGCCTAATGCTGCTGAAACTACTTCCATCAAGCAAAGTTGATTTCTTTTTTCAGAAAGCGCAAATCGAGCGTCTTCGATTTTTTTCTTTAAGAGATTGATCTGATCACGTGTACAAGGGAGGATATATTTAATCGTTTTTGCCCTCTCCTTTCTACTCAGAAACTTCGGATCAGGAGAAACAAACCGATCATCTAGAATTCCAATAGAAAAAATCGAACCATCCTCGCGTTTCATTACGAGTGAAAGTTGTGATTTTTCTAAATTCTTCCAAATTTCAATGGAGTTTTTACTTTCAACATCTTCGGGAGTCTGTTTTAAAGTTCTATAGAGCGTTGAAGACTTAATCCGATGATAATGAGCAATCCCATCTGCAAGAAGGGAAAAATTTTCGTTTAATCTCAACTCTTGATCTGTTTGAAAAAGAAAATGGCTTCCTAAATAAAATCGATAGCCAATTTTTTTCCCTTGAAAATCTTTGAGCTCCTCTCGTCTCATCTTCTTAAAAGGAACCTGATGAAATAGCTTTGCCTGAATCTCTACAGGAAATAAGACCCCCTCATCCCAGGTAGAACGTATCGGGAGTCTAAAGAACAGGCTTTTCTTCGCAAACTCATTGACTAGAAGGAATTTCTTAGCCTCTGGGTCCATTTTATCAAGCTCAGCAACTGAAATTTTGGCCCCTAAAGATAGAGAAAGAGCATACTTGCCAATTTCATCCATTTCTTCCTTCCAAGGACCTTTGGAACCCACTTTCTCGTATTTTTTTAAAAACTTCTGGAGAAATTCAGAAATCTCAATAAGCGGGGCCATTTCTTTATTCGACATTACAGTAATATCGTGAATGGCTACTTCTTCAGAGAATTCTTTCGCAAACTGATGAACTGAAGTCACATATCTTGCAAATTCTGTCCGGTGCAGGGGATAAAAATGATACCCTTCATTTGACTTCTTGATCTCGAAATAAGTATTAAATTCTAAGAGTTTATGAATTGAAGAAGAAAAGTCTTTTAGCCCTTCTAAATGCATAATTACGCTAAATATTATTTAATAATAATTATTGTAACACATGAGGCTTAATGAAAGGATAATTGATGCCCATTGCTTCTTTCACAGCAGCGAGAGTCTTAGCTGCTTTAGCTTCGGCGGCCATTGTTCCCTTACGGATGATCTCATAGACAAGATCAGGCTGGGATGAGAACTCCTTACGCCTTTCTCTAATTGGCTCAATGAATGCGATGAGGACTTGGGCAGTTTCCTCTTTTAGGACTTTATCGGGCATTCCTCCCCGCTGGTAGTGCTCCTTGAGCTCTTCGACTCGTCTTGGGTCGGGATGAAAGGCTTCAAGGTAACTGAAGGCGACAGCCTCACTAGGATCACCTGGATCTTCGAGGCTTTTTCGATTAGGGTCTGATTTCATCTTTTTAATCTTCTTGATGATCTCATCATTTTCATCAGAAAGATAGATAGCATTCCCTTGTGACTTAGACATTTTATTCCCGTCAACCCCTGGCAGTCTCGCCCCAATTTTGGGCTGGTATACCTCAGGAAGAACCAAAACTTCTTTGTTAAACTGTTCGTTGAAATTTCGGACGACATCTCGGGCAAGCTCAATCATAGGGACTTGGTCATTGCCCACAGGCACCACGTGAGTACCAAAGGCGACAATATCAGCCACTTGATAGATCGGATAGAGATAAAATCCCGCGGGAACGCTGTCCGTATAACCACGAGTTTTCATTTCCGACTTAACAGTGGGATTATGTCCGATTCTTTGGATCGAAACGACATTGAGAAAATACATGGTCAGCTCAGGTAGTTGTGGCAAACACGACTGGATAAAAATATGGCTGATTTTTGGATCAATCCCCACGGCAAGATAGTCGCAAACCACTTCAAAGATATTATTTCGAACTTTAGCGATATCTCCCACATTATCGGTGATTGCCTGTGCATCGGCCACCATAATGAACGTTTCGTAGTCGTGTTGCATCTCAACCCGACTCTTAAGCGTTCCAAGATAGTGCCCAATATGGAGAGGGCCTGTGGGTCTATCTCCTGATAGTATGACTTTCTTTGACATGGCAAAATGTTAACAAAAACATTCGTTTTGAATCAATCTTTAAATATGATAGGCTCGGGAACCATGGAACGCGTCAATCCACAAGAAAAAACAGAGCCAGTCCCCGAAATCATTGGTCCCTATAAAATCCAGTCTCGTCTGGCAAGGGGGGGAATGGGCGAAGTATTTCTGGGGAAAGATCCCTCTGTAGATCGTACCTTGGCGATTAAACGGGTCCGATCTGACCTGATCCAACATAAGGTTGTCCGCAGAAGATTCCTAAAAGAGGCGAAAATCACAGCCTCCCTCTTCCACCCGTCTATTATTCCCGTATATTCTATTCATCAATCAGAGAACGACCTCTACTACGTAATGCCCTACGTAGAAGGGGCGACCCTTAAAGATATATTACGGGATACGATTCGGAGAGAGAAGAGCGGCTCCCCTCCTCATCCGATTGGAATTTCGATTACTCATTTGCTGAGAATTTTTACGAGTGTTTGCCAAGCTGTCTCTTACTGCCATTCGATGGGGATCTTACATCGGGATCTAAAGCCGGAAAATATCATGGTGGGCAATTTTGGACAGGTGCTCATTCTCGATTGGGGATTAGCAGGCTACATCGATGAAAACGAAGAATCAATGCCTGAAGTTAAAGTAGTCACAGAAGAGCGCCGGTCGACTCACAATTTGACCCGTCCGGGCAAAGTGATCGGTACTCTTTCCTACATGCCTCCCGAAAGGGTCGATGGAGAGCCAGCCGGGGTCCATTCAGATATTTACGCTCTTGGTGTCATCCTCTACCAACTTTTGACACTTCGTATGCCTTTTCAACGGACCACTATTGAGGAATACAAAAAAATCCGAAAACATGAAACTCTCACAGATGCTCTCGAAGCTGCTCCCTATCGCGATATTCCACCCCAACTCTCAGAGATTACCAAAAAATGTTTGGCAACCACCATTGAACAGCGGTACGGTTCTGTCGCTGAGCTTTTGCGTGATTTAGATAGGTATAATTCTGGTTTGCCTGATTGGATCTTGCAGGGTGAACTTAATGTTGACCGTCAAAGTGATTGGGAGCTTCAGGAAAACGTTTTGATGAGCAAATTGATCCCCATCACCCGTTCTACCGAGATCATGCAATGGTTTATTTTGATGATTTCCAAACAATCGTTCTCAGGGAATAAGAAAATTACAGCAAAACTGACAGTGAATCCCAACTCAGAGGGAATTGGCTTCTTGCTCAACATCCCTGAACCAAAAGAAAGAGAAGGACTTGAAGATGGTTATTGCCTATGGATTGGGACAAAAAAGTCCCCTGGAATTAAATTGCACCGCTCTCATGTCACCTTAGTTGAACTTGAGGGCAAATCGATCCCTTCTGATGAAGAAACATTCATTGAGATTGAAAAAATGGACCAAACAGTTCGCCTTTTCATCAATCATGAATTAGTCTTAAGCTATACCGATCCGCTTCCTATTGTCGGCACTCACGTAGGGCTTCTGTGCCAAGATATGGAATTTAGCCTTACTTCATTTAAAGTCTACGTTGGCTCTCATAATGCAATGGTCGGGTGTCTTTCTGTTCCTGATGCATTCCTAGCTTCAAAGAACTTCAAAGAAGCTGCTCTTGAGTACGAGAGGATTGCTGAATCCTTTGCAGGACGGATTCAAGGACGAGAGGCTCTCTTTCGTTTAGGAATTACTTTGATTGAAGAAGCAAAGGTCAATCCCAGTGAAGAAGCTCGTGACGAACTTTATGAAAGGGCTTTAGCTACGTTTCAAAGACTCCACAATACGCGCGGCGAACCACTCGAGTATTTAGGCAAATCTCTTGTTTATCGAAGACGGGGCGATTTAGAGGAAGAATTGAAATGCTTAGAGCTCGCTATACGCAAGTTCAATAAAGATCCTTTAGCACATCTAATCGAAGAGAGGGTTTTGTTTAGGCTCCATGAAAGTGCAAAAAATGACCGAATTGGCGTTTATAGCTTCGCTTTAATTACTCTCAGACATCTTTCCCATCAGCTTGCGAACCGAGAGACACATGCCCTGATTCATAACCTATCGACTTACTCAGAAAAGCTCTACTTTTTCTCTGATGTGGAAAATTTTAATTCCTTAGCGGAACGGTACCGCTTTATGGCTATCCAGGTTGCTTTTTGGTTGGACAAACCGGTCGTGTTGAGAGATCTTCACTCAGAAGAAACCTCCCCCCTCCTTAAAGAAAACATCGAATATGCCTTGCGTCTTCTTGGGTACCTTGAGCCAAAACATCACGATGTCGATAAGTTGATTGAGCTTCTACCGCCCAAGCCTAATCCTCGTATGGTTAGACCAATCTTTTTTGAGATTGAAAGTGCTCTTACCAGAAAATCTGCCGACAAAGCTCTTTTGGCCTTGAAAAAACTTTCTGCATTTGAATTAAGCCCCAAAGTAGAAGAGCAAGCGCTCGTCTTACGCATTTGGGCCCTTTTACTGCTTAAGCAGAGCGAAAAAGCAAGAGATTTACTTCTTACAAAAGAGAGGCTCAGCACACAAAGATGCCACTCCCCCTTCTTCTTTCTCTACGGATGCATGCTCGCCCAAACGATTGGCCTTGCCCCTGCCCTTGAACATTTTGATAGGAGCATTGAGTTCGCCTTTCCTCCTGTTTTTTCCCTCCTCAGCCATTACCTTAAGAAGGAAAAAGAAGGCAAAGGTTGGGTGGATGGCCTTTTTAGCTATGAAAAAACTCAACTTTATCGCCAGTTGGTCTTGTTTTATCATTCTTCCTCTAAACGCTCAAAAACTATTTTCTATGAAAGAAAATTGAACAAAACAGCGGGATATACTAGAATATTTTCATGAAACAGCAGTCTAAATCATATGACCCTTCACTCGTTGAAGAGAAGTGGCACACATTTTGGAAGGAAAACCAACTTTTTAGGGCAAATCCCCAAAGCAAAAAGCCGCCCTTCTCCATTGTTCTACCCCCTCCCAATGTGACTGGCTCTTTACATATGGGGCACGCGCTTGTCAATACCCTTCAAGATATTTTGATCCGTTATAAAAAAATGAAAGGTTACGAGGTCCTTTGGCTCCCCGGCACAGATCATGCTGGCATTGCAACCCAAACAGTGGTGGAGCGTCATTTGTACGCATTGACAGGGAAAAGACGAAGCGACTTTTCTCGAGAAGAGTTCCTTTCTCATGTGTGGGAGTGGAAAGAGACGCATGAACACCGCATTTTGGACCAATTGCAAAAGATCGGCTCGGGTCTCGATTGGTCAAGACTCCGATTCACGATGGATGAGCCGGCAACCAAAGCTGTTAAAACAATCTTCAAAAAGATGTTCGACGATGGTCTCATCTACCGCGGCGACTACCTCGTCAATTGGGACACTGTATTGCAAACAGCAATCGCCGATGATGAAGTAGAATACGAAGAAAGAGAGTCGACTCTTTATTACATTAAGTACAAAATAGATGGCAGCGACCAAAGCTTGACGGTTGCAACTACACGTCCCGAGACGATGATGGGAGATGTTGCGGTAGCTATAGCCATCAATGATGTCCGATATGCTGGCCTTGTAGGGCGCAAAGTGCTCATTCCCGTCATTAATCGACCTATTGGGATCATCGAAGACCATTATGTTGACCCAAGTTTTGGAACTGGGGCTGTTAAAATGACTCCCGCTCATGATTTCAATGACTATGAGGTATGTGCTAGGCACGGTTTACCCTTGATCAATATTTTAAATCCCGATGGAACACTTAATGCCCATGCCGGTCCTTTTGCTGGATTGACAACAGAGAAAGCTCGAGAAGAGATCGTCAAAACCCTTAGAACCAGTGGTCAATTAGAAAAGATCGAACCTCACGCACAACGGGTTGGGGTTTCTTATCGCACAAAGGCGGTCATAGAACCCTACTTATCTAAGCAGTGGTTTGTTAAAATGGGCCCTTTTAAGCAAAAGCTTCTTGATGCCGTAAAATCTAAACGGGTAAAGCTTATCCCTGAAGAATGGGAAAAAGTCTACAACCACTGGATTGAAAACCTTCGCGATTGGTGTATCTCACGCCAACTTTGGTGGGGACATAGAATTCCTGTCTGGTACCATAAAGCTGATCCTTCGAAAATCATTTGCTTTGCAGGAGAGGGTAATCCTCCTGAGGTGGAAAAGGAACCTGCTATGTGGGAGCAAGATCATGATGTCCTTGACACTTGGTTCTCTTCAGGTCTTTGGCCTCTAACCACACTTGGATGGCCTGAAAAAACTGATGAACTCAAAAAGTTTTATCCAACCTCTGTGTTGATTACCGGGCATGACATTCTCTTTTTTTGGGTGGCTCGAATGATTGCCATGGGTGAATATGCCGCTGGCGATATCCCTTTCCGGGAAGCCTTTGTCCATGGTTTAATTTATGGCAAGTCCTACTGGCGCACGAATCAAGATGGGTCGATAAGTTACATTCTTGGCAAGGAGCGTCTTGCCTACGAACTTGGAGAAGAAATCCCCTCCGATGTAAAAGTAAAATGGGAAAAAATGTCTAAATCAAAGGGGAATGTAATCGATCCCATCGAGATCATTGATGAGTATGGTGCCGATGCGATGAGACTCGCTCTCACTTCATGCGTCACTCATGCAAGGCAGATAGATCTAGATCGCAGACGATTCGAAGAATACAAAAACTTCGCTAATAAAGTTTGGAACGCCTCCCGCTTTGTCTTCATGAACTTGGGAGAAAATGAGAAGACATTAATGCCTGCTCTCGATGACCAGGAGCTTTCAAAAGGCTTAGACCCCTCCCTCTTTACTCTAGATGATCAGTGGATTCTTTCTAGATTAGGTAAAGCCATCCAAACCATTGAATCGGCTTATACAAGCTATGATTTTGATATCATTGCCAAAAGATCTTACACCTTTTTTTGGGATGAATTTTGCGCCTACTATCTTGAAGCCGTTAAGCCTTACCTTTTTGGAAAGGCGGGCACGAAAGAAATCCGATCCAATAAACAAAAACTTCTCGTTATCCTCCTTTCTGCGGCCATCCGCATTCTTCATCCTATTGCTCCCTTTATCACAGAAGAACTCTTTTCCTTACTCAAAAGCCGCTTTCCTCGCTTAAGCGACTTCTCGATAACAGATGAATATTGTAAGGATTTGGCCACTTCTTTGAACTGCGACATCATTGCAAATGCTCCTTTTCCCCGAATTTTTGATAAATTAATGATCTCTGACCAAGCGGAAGAAAACTTTAATGAAGTATGTGAAATTGTCTATGCTGTCCGCAACATACGGGCCGAGATGCAGGTTCCTCCCATGATTGCATCGGATCTATATATTATTCATGGCGATCATATAGCCCCCCATCGAGAACTTCTGCTGTCTCTCGTAAAAATCGGAAAGTTCGAGTTTACGAGAGAACTTGAGCCCAATATTCCCCATGCATCCACAGCCTTTGTGAGGGGTGTAAAGCTACTGATTCCTCTTCCTGTAGAGCTCCTAGAAAAGGAGAGGGCTCGACTTGAAAAAGAATTAGAAAAGCATACACAAATCATAGAGCAGCTATCAAACAAACTTTCAAATCCCTTGTTTATTCAAAAAGCCCCTGAAGAATTGGTAAAAAAAACAAGACTCTCCCTAGCCGAAGCAGAGGAAAAGAAAAAAGAGATGGAAAGCAAACTTACTTCTTTATAAATTCTTTATTTCACCTTTATGTTCTTTTGGAGTTGTGATAGACTGCTCCATAACAATATGAGGCTAGATCAACAATGGATGAATTAAGAATTACATTTGCGCGAGATGTAAGTCCTTCTGAGTTTCACAGAAGGCCCCCTTCGGCACCTCCATGTTTTAATGGAAGGTTCTTGCATCAAAGGAGTTCCCGTGTCACAGATCCTTACCTCAATTATATTTATTCTCGACATGATGATCTTTTTTCTGGAAGAATGCTTGCCCAACTAAGATTTATTCACGCAAGCTTACCAGGTCAAAAGAGAACTCTTGAGGAGTTACCCCGTTCAAATGAGGGCATTTTAGGTCCTGATATAGTTGAGGGCGTCTTTCGTTTCACTTCAAATCAGGATAGATTTACCCCTGCTTGGGTCATAAGCACCTTAACTAAAATATCACATACATTTTTTGAAGCCCTGAGTTTACAAAGGGCCTGTTTTATCGCACGGCCAAGGCCCTATCACAGCATTCTTACAAATGTTCAACATACAGCTCTTGCAACTCTTCGTCATTTAGTATTTTCTAGACAGCTGACTTGGACTGAGGCTGCCATTGGATTTCAAATCATTACTTCATTTGAACAAGGCCACTTCCCTGAGGATTTTAGCTCTTCTAGACTACTACTTGATCGAATTGCACGGGTTTTTCATAGGTCCATCTACGGAACTCTCCCTGATTTATTCCCTAGCATATTTGGAAAGGTTGAAGGATCGAGCCCAGACTTACGCGAACTCGATTGTTTAAGATTTGGTTTTCCTCCTGGAACAGTACCCACCCTTGTTCAAAACTGGGAAGTAGCCTTATGCCCCGATGCAGAAATGCGTAAAGAATTAAAATTGAAAACAACGAATGATGTGCGAACGGCTTTCTTGAATGCAGGTGCACGAATGTTTACATGGCTTATCCGCCCCGTAGCTTATCCCAAAGAACTTGACTTAACTCCTTTTTATAGTCTGCCTCGATTCGGATTCATTCTAGTAGGTTCTCCGCAAGAGGGCGATCTGGTTCTTTACATGGATGAAACACTTCAAGCTACACATATGGGCACTTTTGTCGAAAAAAATACTGTCAGAAGTCGCTGGGATGGTCTTCCAGAAATGCTTCATCCTATCGATGGTTTGCCCAGAGAATTGCAAGGAACCCACGTTGCATTTTTTCGTTACCGACCAAAGGAAATCGAAAACCAGCTTATTTTATGGGTTTGCCAAACAGTAACCCAAATAGCATCAGAACACGAAGCAAAAAAAATTGCCCCTGTAATACTTAGATTGGAGCGTAAGATCAATCGGCATCTTCTCGAGATTGCCGATGAAAAAGGGCTCTACGCTGATCTTGATGAATTTTTTAATGAGGCTGCCACGAGACAACTCCAGAGATCCCTTGTCAGTAGACTTAAAGATGCAAGAACTAGCCTAAACCCTCGGGAACACTTATTACAATTACAATGGGAACTTTCTAACAGATCCTTCTTCAATGCAGTCATTTTTCCAACAACACGTAGTGCTTAAGTGAATGATTCAACCCATTTTCCGAGGGAACCTCAATATGTAAACCACGCAATTGATTAAGCCTCGTGGAAAGCTTTTTCCCAAAGTGCCTTTGCCAAAAGGAAAAAATAGGAAGAACTAGATGACGGCCGATCTTTTTTCTTTGTCTCTCAATGAACGTTTTCGATTTGTTGCTTAAAAATTGATCGATTTTCCCTTTTTCAACCTCTTCAAAGGCAATACGATCGGGGTTGCAAAACGCATACCGATGAGGAATGAGCCCGGGAATAACCAGTTCATAAAGTGAAACTCGTGTCATTTCATTCGCTTGAAAACCTAAGGGCACATCTCCAGCAAAATCAACAATATCCCCTTTTGCTTGAAAGATATACAAGTCGAGAGGAGATTTTCTTGATAGTGTCTTTTCATTGAATTTTTCCCAGACACTTTTGGGTACCCCTGGGGACTTGTACAGCCATAAGGAAGATAGATCATGAGGATTATCAGCCACCCGCCACTGAGCCATGGTACCACCAATGCTATATCCTACCTCCATATCGATTTTGCCTACCATCTCATCGATTAGGGCTTGATAAGGAAGTCCCGACTCGTAACCGATCCGACCAATCTCTGGTTCCATATCGGTCATGACATACGAAGCAAAATCTAGCACTCCAGGCGGGGATGGTGAACCACGAGTCACACGAAGAGTTTTCAACTTCATAAAGCGGGTCGCAGGAACTAGAATCATCCCTATTTGCCCACCACCCGTGACCAAATGAGCCGTCACTCTATAGTATTGCCTAACTCCATTCTCGGTCGGGGCAGGAATATAAATACCGACTTGAATATCTTCACAGGCTGCATAAAAACCCGATATCCTTTCATAATAGAGGAATTGATTGAGACGATGACTCTCAGCTGCAATGATCGTTCTTCTCTTAGCAAACCAGTAAGGATCATAACGAAAACATGACTTAACAAAATGAACAAACTCCCGCACCCTGCCCTCTAACTCAAGAAAACCCAATTTTTTGTCTAAATAGTGGGAAAACGGCTGAGAAAGTGTTTGTATGACTTCATCAAAAAGCTCGGCAGGAAATGATTCTGGTGAATCATACTGAGAAATTTTGCCCTTTAACTCTTGTGAAATATATGAGGGCTTTTCACCTTCTAAAATCTCAATGATATCTTCTCTAAAGACATCGGCAGTTCCGATGATGACTTTTGCCACATCACGCATCTTGAATTTAGTCTTTTTCTCAAGATGCATTCGCCTTAAGATGGCATCGAATCGCCTTTTTCCGATTTTTTTGAGAAAAAGCTCCTGCCAACCCTCAGGAGCAGGCTCTGTGTAGATGGGGTTATCATCAAAATCAATCTCACTCATGAATCATGATTTAACACTAAAAACCCATTTTTTTTCTCGCTCTTTCTTGAGAAGCTCCTCAAAGGCATCATTTTCCTTGCCGACTACCTTGGCAAGTAAAAAGAGCCCTATGAGGTTAGGAAAAGCCATCAATCCATTCATGATATTGGCAATGTCCCAAATCAGATTCAGATTTAATATGGCACCAGGAAACACAGCAAGCGTATACAAAAGACGATAAGGAATGGTTCCTTTAAGCCCAAAAAGATATTCTGTGCATTTTTCTCCGTAATAGGCCCAGCCCAAAATAGTCGAATAAGCAAACGGCACAAGTGCAATCGTTACGATAATGCCTCCTTTGGGAATCATTGCATCAAAAGCTCTTAATGCCAGCGCAGATCCATTTAGAACTTCACCATTTGTCCCTATTTGCCCGACAACATCAGCCATAGCAATCACAAGGCCTGTTAAGGTGCACACGATCCCTGTAGTGATAAACACGCTTGACATGGAGACAAGAGCTTGACGACCAGGTGAATCTGTTTTCGCTGCTGCTGCTGCTATGGGTGAGCTCCCAAGGCCGGCTTCGCTCGAAAAAATCCCTCTAGAGACCCCGTATTGGATCGCCAGCATCAAGGTTGATCCGACGAATCCCCCTGTTGCAGCTTGCCCTGTAAATGCCGATGAAAAAATCAGAGCAAAGGCATGGGGAATAGCTGAGAAATTATACAAGATCACAAAGAGGGCGCTAAAAATGTAAAAAAAGGCCATCGCCGGAACAAGCACACTGGAGACCTTTCCAATGCTTCTAATGCCCCCAATCAGAGGCAACCCAACAGCGATCATTAAAATAAAACCTACCCACAATGGGTCCCATGAAGGAGCCAATTCAATGATGGCTGTTGCCACCGAATTGGATTGGATCATATTTCCTGTACCAAAAGCGGTCAATGCTGCCAAAGCTGCAAACAAGACCCCAAGAAAACGGCTGTTAAGTCCTTTTTCTAAATAATACATCGGTCCGCCGCACATTTGGTTGTGCCCGTCAACGACCCGGTATTTGATTGCTAAAATGGCCTCACCAAATTTTGTCGCCATGCCGAGGAGGGCAGCCACCCACATCCAAAAAATCGATCCCAAACCGCCAATAGCTACGGCTGTTGCAACCCCAGTTATACTCCCTATCCCAATCGTCGCGGCTAACGCCGTCATCAAAGCCTGGAAATGGCTAATATCCCCTTCTGAATTGTCGTCATCCCTCGTAAAAGCTAGTCTATGAGCATAACCAAAGTGTCTAAATTGAACAAACCTCGTGATCACTGTCAAATAAACCCCAACCACAACGAGGAGGATTAAGAGAGGTGGTCCCCATACCAAACGATTGATTAGCTCCAACCAGTAAATTAATGATTCCATTGTTGCCCAAAAAAGTGATTAATTTGCCACCCATATTAGCCGGTCAACCCCTTTTTAAAAAGAAGAACTGCAAAAAAAATCATTTTTTGTCATTCTTTGTGGCATGAACTCTAATTCTATGTATTCACCAAAATCCCTGTTCAGTGAACAGCCTCTTTTTGAGAGAGAGGCAAAAATCATTAAGCGGTATCGACAAATTGCCAAGCGAATTTGCGCAGGTGAAATTGATTTGATCCCCATTATCGTAGGCCCCTGTTCGATTCACTCAATTGAGGGTGCGCTCGAGTATGCGAAACGAATTAAGGATCTTTATCAAGAGGTTTCTGAAACCTTGTTTCCCATCATGCGCGTATATGTTGAAAAACCCCGAACAACTATCGGCTGGAAGGGACTTCTCTATGACCCCTTTCTCAATGGCACCAATGATATTGCTTCAGGAATCCGAGCCGTTCGCTACCTTCTTACACAACTAGCGAGACTGGGAATCCCTACAGCAACAGAATTTGTCAATCCACTGACCGCTCTTTATTTTAAAGATCTAGTCACATGGGGTTTTATAGGTGCTAGAACTTCGGCTTCTCAAATCCATCGTGAATTTGCTTCATCTCTCACCTTCCCAGTAGGCTTTAAAAATGATCTCAACGGCAATTTACATGTAGCCATCAATAGCATCATAGGTGCAAGATCGAGCCACACCTACCTTTCGCTCAATACTGACGGCTTACCTGCCCTCATTAAATCCCATGGAAATCCTTTTACTCACCTTGTTCTACGAGGATCCGATAACCACACTAACTTTGACTCTGAAAGTATCGAGGAAGCGATCTCTATCCAAGGAAAATCTGGTTTAACAAATAAAGTGCTCATTGACTGCGCCCATGGCAACAGTAAGAAAAATCCCGGAAGGCAAAAGGAGGTGTTTTTTGAAGTATCAGAACAAATCTCTTCGGGAAACACTCATATTTTAGGATTAATGCTTGAAAGCTATCTCGAGGAAGGAAATCAGCCGTTTGAACATGGTGCTAGCATCTCCCCC